>CAYOXJ010000070.1:0-6714 GCA_964407905.1 uncultured Thermoplasmata archaeon | reverse complement strand
CCTGATCGTTCGAGTCTCGTTCATCATATATGTGGCGACAACCGCATTTGGATCACGTCCCGAGGGCCCTGCTCTTCTGGCCTCCGCATATGCGGCGGGAATGATCGCTTCGACTCTGCTGGTCGCATTCCTCATGAGCACGTGCAAGATATCCAGGCCCGACAAGGCCACCCTTGTGAAGTACATCCGGTCTCTTGCGCCCGTGTTTGTGGTGTCTATGATCATAATCGTTGACCTCTACCTAGACAAAGCTGTGATCGGATACTTCTGGGGCGAGCATGAGCTCGGGCTGTACTTTGGCGTGCAGAAGATGGCCATCTTCGTGAGCGTCTTCTCGCTGGCAGTCGCCACCCTCATCCTTCCTTCTGTGACCACCTACTTCACTCGAAAGGATGTCGCTGCGAGCTGGGACGTGGTCAACCAGGCGGAGAGATATGTCTCGCTCATAGTGATTCCCACTGCGGCGTTCTACCTGATGTATGGAACGGACATCCTGAGGGTCTTCCTCTCAGGTGAGTTCCCCGGCTCTGTTGGAACTATGGATCTCCTGGTCATTGGCAGCACTGTTCTCGCTCTCGTCCTGCCCTTGCGATCAGCTATTGCTGGCGTGGGAAGCCACAGAACTCTGTTTTGGGTTGGCGTCGTTGGGCTCGCCCTCCAACTGGTACTCATGCTCTTCCTGGTCCCTGATGGGGTCGCGGGCTTCGACATGCTTGGGATGAAGGGTCTCGGAGCTGCCGTTGCCTTGCTGATCACTTCTGTCTACTACTTCTTCACCCTTCGCTACATGGCCTGGAGAACCGCCAAGATACTCCCCAATTCGCGGTCCTTCAAGCACATCGTTGGCGCCATCACGATGATCGGTGCAATGTACGTGGTAGATTGGCTGATCATCGGGCCAATCGATTGGATTGCATTGGTCGTTCTCGCTGTTGTGGGCCTCGTCTCATACTCCCTCGCCTCCTACTTCATGGGTGAGCTCGAGGCTTCGGACTACAGGTATTTCAGATCCATGCTGAACCAGCACGACACATTCGAGTACGTCGTCAACGAGTTGCTGGGCAAGAGGGCTCAGTGAGCCTGCTCGATTCGTTTATAGACACATAGGAAGATTACATCGCGGCGCTGCTGAATGCCAGATGACGTCATTGTTATCAACGCGGCGGAGCTCGTCACCCTGAAGGGGCCGAGGAGGGCAAGGGCAAAGGCTGAGATGTCAGAGCTATCCATCATCCACGATGGCGCTGTCGCGATAGCAGGAGGCATCATTCAGGATGTCGGAAAAACCGAGACCATCCTCAGGGAGCACGATGCAATAGGTGTGGACAAGATGGACGCGACTGACAGGATCGTGATGCCAGGGCTTGTGGACGCACACACCCATGTAGTGTATGCCGGATCCCGCGAGCACGAGCTCGAGCTCAAGGCCAAGGGAAAGAGCTACCTGGAAATCCTCCAAGAAGGAGGGGGCATCTACAGGACTGTAAGGGATACTCGCGAGGTTTCTCCTCACGAGCTCTTCAAGCAGTCCGCGAAGAGGCTCGAGTCTATGATCGCCCACGGCTCGACGACTATCGAGGCGAAGTCCGGGTATGGCCTCGACAGGGCAGTGGAGATTCGCATCCTTGAGACGGTGAGAAAGCTGGCTGAGGACTACCCAGCAACGCTCGTTCCCACGTATCTCGGTGCCCATGCTGTTCCGCCTGAGTTCCAGGCCAAAGCGGACGAATACGTTGACTTCATGATCCGTGATGTGATGCCAGAAATCGCCAAGAGGCGGCTCGCAGAGTTCTGCGACGTCTTCTGCGAGAGAGGAGCGTTCGAGGTGGCTCAATCGAGAAGAGTCTTGCTGGCCGCGAAGGAGCTTGGGATGAAACTGAAGGTACACGCAGACGAGATCCGCACCACTGGAGGAGCCGAACTGGCTGCCGAGGTAGGTGCCGTCTCCGCAGATCACCTTGTGAAACCCTCGGATGACGGCATTATGGCGATGGCGAGAAAGGACATCATTGGTGTGCTCCTTCCTGGCACGCCCTATTCGTCGATGTCAAAGGAGTATGCGGACGCCCGGAGGCTCATAGACCTTGGCGTGCCCATCGCGTTGGGCACCGACCTGAACCCGAACTGCTGGAACGAGTCAATGCAGTTCACGATCAGCCTCGCGTGCCACAAGATGAGGATGACTCCCGCGGAGGCGATCACCGCGGCCACGATGAATGCGGCGGCCGCGCTCGGTCTTGAGAAGAAGGTCGGATCCATCGAGCGGGGGAAAAGGGCTGACCTCGTTGTTCTGGATGTTCCAAATCACATGCACCTCGCCTATCGTTTCGGGACCAACCTCTGCACGGCAGTGCTGAGAGAGGGAAAGCCTGTTTGGGAGAAAGAACCGTTCAGCTGAGGTTCCAGCGCGAGGCTATGCTACCAGGTCAAGGCTCTGCAGCGCTCGTCCGGTCGGCATTCCGTCCCTGCTCCAGCTCCTCATGACGCCGTATTCCTCAAGCTCTCTCGCCCGCGAGGTCAGCTCTGAGCAATCTCAATGGTCCTGTCCGCACGGTCATCTGCCAGCGAGCGCGGGAGTGTGCAGGCCCGCCCTCAGTATCGAGTGCCTCACGGAGAGATCGCCAGCTAGCTCCAGGACTGCAGCGGTGACCAGAAGCGCCGAGGCCACGCTTCCGGAAACCTCATGGTAGTATGTGAGCGAAAGGGGTGCGAGCAGCCCTGCGACTATTGCGACTCCGATGAACGCGATGGCGACATTCGTCCTCGTGAGCTTCCTCAGCGAATCCCTGGCCGTTTCTGTGGACGCTGCGAGATTCACTATGTATATCACTACGAGCGCGAACATCGTGGACAAGAGGATTGCATCAAGCGTCACGAAGGTCTCGGGGTCGAGCAGCGTGCCCTGGTCAGCAATCATGGTCAGCGACGTCAAGGCGACTCCGCCCGCAAGCGCGTATGTGAAGAACAGCGGCGGCATGAGGGCAGTGTGCCAGGACGAGATAGATTTGCAGGACGCCAACACGAATCCGTCATAGACCATCACTAGGAATGCAGACATCATCGAGACGATCCATATCGCATATCCGCCTGAGGAATCCGCAGTCCACGGGAGCCAGTCGAAACCGTATTCAGGGGCGAGGTATGCGGCCGCGGCGAGCAGGAAGACCACCATGAATATCAGGCCTCTGCTTATCCATGAGGACCATGGCCTGAGGAACAGTCTGTAGAACCGCAAGGGCCTGCCGAGGTACAAAAGGTGGGCGATGGTCTTGCCCGCTCCGACAATGATCACGCCAACGACCGCGCTCAGCGTAGATTCGATGAGCCACGTGGATATCACGTATTGTCCAGCGCCGATCCCGCCCAGGAAGAGCGCCATGAGCAGCGCTCCGTCCTTCCACTTCCTCCTGCCGCCGAATCCCCACTCCATCTGAGTTCGTCCACTCGGCTTGAAGTCCTCGTACTGCAGGATGCTCATGTCAGAACCTCCCTTGTCTGCCTCTGGAACTGCATTCTGGACATCGTCATCACCTCGGCGGCAGGTAGTACACTGCCGGGTCCGTGCCGTACTCTTTGTGTAGCTGGGTGCCCCTTCGAGTCTTGATCAGGAGGGAGACCTCGGACTCAGGGTCGTCCAAATCTCCAAAGGTTCTCGCCTCGCACGGGCAAGAGTCGACGCATGCTGGCTTCTTTCCTTCCGCCAACCTGTCCTCGCAGAAATTGCACTTGCTCGTGACGCCTCTCTCGCTGTACTCATACCATCTCTTCTTCGCGTATTCCGAGTACGGTGACGAAGGCACTGCGCTACCTGTGAAGTAGTCCTTCCAGTCCTCCTTGAAGCACCTCGCGCCATAGGGACACGCGACCGCGCAATACCTGCAGCCAACGCACTTCTCGGAGTCTATCACCACGATTCCGTCCTCTCTCTTCCTGGTCGCGCCCGTTGGACAGACTTTCTCGCATTCAGGCTCCTTGCAGTGCATGCACAGGAGCGGGAGGGCCTGCCTCGTGACCGTCGGGTACTTGCCGTTCTCCACTCTGACGACCTTCGCCCAGAAGACGCCCGGGGGTGTGCAGTGCTCCGCCTTGCAGGCCGCGACGCATGAGTAGCAGCTGGTGCACCTCTTCAGGTCTATCACCATGCCGTATCTAACCATGCATCGCGCCTCCGTCCTTGTAGAGCTTCACGCGTACGCAGATGTCCTGGCCCAGAGACACGGGACACGAGTGCTCCTTGTCCACCTCGATAAGCTCGTTGAAGAAGACGCCCTTCCCCTTTGCCAGAGGCTGTCCACTGCCCCAGTGGCCAGCGTTCGCAGCAATCGCGACGTGGTCGGGGCGAATGCCCTCAGTGAGGTGCACGAGACCCTTGGTCTTCGAGCCCTTGGAGTTCTCGAGCCAAACCATGTCGCCCTCCTTGACGCCCTTCTTGGCAGCTGTATCCGGGTTCAGCTGGATTGTGTAGGTGTAGGGGTCGTTCTGGGAAATCTCGTTGAGCCATGCGTTCTGCATGGTCATCGAGTAGGTGTGCAACGCGCTCCTCCAGTAGAATGCCTCAAGGTCGTACTCGGGGTTCTTCTCGGTGTGCGTCGGGCAGGGCCTCCAGTTGGGAAGCGCCTCATGGGCGCTCCAGTCGACCAGGTCTGGCACGCCGTACTTCTCCGCGATGGCCCTGGACTTCCGTCCCGCCCTCACGATCCATTCGAGGTACACGGGCACCCTGACATCGAAGAACGCTCTCCAGTAGACCTCTTCTACCTTCTTGTTCCATTTGAGATAGCCGTGCTCTTTGAAGTAGTCCAGGCCTTTGTCCTGGCCGAACCTGTCCTTCATGATGGCGTCGATGATGGCCTCGAAGCTCAGCTTCTGATCCTTCGGAAGCATCCTCTTCAGGTCGATGTCTCCTCCGTAGGCCCTGTTGACCCATTCCCTGACGGCATCGATGTACCTGTCCCTGAGCCCGAGCCTTTCGGCCAGCTCCAGGATGACATCGATCATCGGGCGCCTCTCGTACATGGGCTTCACCACAGGCTGCCTTATCGCCCAGATCCACTCGCCTGCCCCGGTCGCATGGCAGGAGACGCCGACCGTTGGGAAGGTCGTGGCGCAAGCATACCTCTCAAGATAGCACGTGTCTGGCAGAACGAGGTCCGCAGCTGCCTCCTCGAACTCGGTGGAGTAGATGTTGAACGAGGCGATGAACCGGAACTTGCTGAGGAAGTTCTTCATCAGCGTCTTGGGATTCCCAACGGACATTATCTGGTTCGTGGCGAAGCTGATCATCACGTCGGGCCTGTAGGGGATCTTGAACTTGGTCCAGAGCTCCTCGTTGTTGTCCCATGCCATTATCGTCGTGTATGTCGGGATGTAGAACATGTCCTGCAGGTCGAGCCTCTCTGGCGGGTCCTTCGGCTCCGGCGGCGGGTAGGGAAGGTGCGCATATGGCCAGTTCCTGGCAACCAGGAGCCCGTCCTTGTCCGGCTCGACGGTGTACCTCAGCTTCCCAGTGCCTGAGTACCCAAGGTGTACCGGCGGACCGAACGCGAGCGCCCCGCCAGGAACATCGGCCGCACCAACTATGTGGTTCAGCAGCACGAGCGACATGCAGTCCCAGGCCTGGTTGTAGTGGCCCTGCGAGCCCCGGAAGTATATCGATGCGACTGGCCTGTACGGCAGCGTCTTTCCATCGACCTCTATTGTGCTGCCGATCCTTGCCTCCTCGCCGAAGGCCTTGGCAATTCGCCTCAGGGTGGATGCGGGCACGCCGCAGATCTCCGAGGCGTGTTCGGGAGAGTACTTCTTCAGGTGATCCTTCAGTATGTTGAACGACGGCCTGCACTTCACTCCATTGACATCGAACTCACCCAGCAACGCGCAGTCCTTCAGGGTCTTGTTGGAGAAGACATCAGCCCTGTTGTCTACCTTGTTCCAGATGAGCGGAAGCCCGGTCTTCTCGTCCCTGACGTAAAGGCCGTCGGGGCCAACGAGGTATGGGCCGTTGGTCTTCCACTTCAAGTACCAAGGATCGTACGTGCCGTACTCGTTCACAAGTAGGTTGGCCATCGCGAGCGCGGCCGCAGCATCGGTGCCAGCCTTGATCGGCACCCACTCCTCAGCTGTCGAGGCCTGTGTGCTGAGGAACGGGTCAAACACGATGAGACGCATCCCCCGAACCTTGGCATCGGCAGCCTGCTTCGCCGCGACGTTGGCAGCGTGGCCAGCCCCGTGGCCTTTCGAGCAGCCCCAGTAGACTGCGAGGTTGCAGTACTTGAAATCGGGTATCACGGACCATGAGGCGTGGTAGATCCCGCCTATCATGTGCGCCCCGTTGCCGCAGTGCAGTCCTCCGCCACCAGTGTAGTAGTTCGGCGTTCCGAAGGCCTTCCTGAAGGACAGAATGTTGAATGCCCGCTCAGCAGGGAAGGTCGGGCTCCCGACGGTGTACAGCCCTCGCGGGTCTCTGTGCATGCAATCCCTCAGCTTTGCGGTCAGCAGGTCGAGGGCCTCATCCCAGCCAATTCTCTTCCACTTGGGGTCGGCACCGATTCCCTTCTCAGGGTTCGTCCTGAGCAACGGGTAGTTGAGCCTGTTGGGGTCGTACAGCATCATTATGCTCGAAATTCCCTTGGCACAGACGTTTCCGTAGCCCTGCGGCGAGTCGGGAACGCCCTCGATCCCGACCACGACTCCGTTCTCGACCTTTGCGTCGATTGT
>CAYOXJ010000069.1:0-6769 GCA_964407905.1 uncultured Thermoplasmata archaeon | reverse complement strand
ATTTCATAGCGGACATAATATACACTTACCTTGACCCGCGGGTCAAGATCTGAGGTGGACTCGTGATCGGGCATTCCTCCATTCATTCGGAAAATCCGAAAGCGGCGAAACTCGCCATGCGCCGATGCTTGGCCCTCCACGCCATGGTTCTGCTAGCATTGATCTCGATCATTGGCATGACAGGACACTCACTGATGTCGGATCCCGCTGCCAACGTCCCAGGGTCATATCTGACAACGATCAGCAGCATGCAAGGACCCGTCGCAAATGCCACATTCGATGTTGCGATTGTGCCCTATGGAAACGCCACTACGCTTATCGAAGGCAAGCCGGTCTTGAATGCAACCGGCTCGACCACGGGAACGGGGATCAGGTACAATTGGATCTTCAACGACACAACGGAACACAACCTAACTGGCCTGGTCATAACGACATTCAAATGGATGCATGTCGGAACCTGGATCGTCACTCTCAATGTGAGTGACCGTCTGGGCGAATGGGCGACCGACACTGTCGTAGTTAGGGTTGTGCCGAAGGCAGATGCTGGCACAAACAGAGTCATCTGGGAGAACGACTACGAGAACCTCACAGTGATGCTGAATGCCAGCAGGTCCGACTCGGACTTAGGCATTGTGGACTATGTATGGACCTTCAACTACAGCGGCGAGCCATATACACTCACGGGCCTGACAGCCAACTTCACCTTCTCGAAGCCCGGAAGATACACGGTTCTGGTGAAGGTGACGGACGGGGCAGGGAACGTGGGCTTTGACAATGTCACCATACACATCAAGCGATTGCCGACGTTCTACGAGAAACACTGGATCTTCACATTCATCGAACTGCCAATACTGCTGATAGTCGCATATTCTATGATCGCAAAAGTCCGCCGCGACAGGGCGCTTCTCACAAAGACGGACATCGACAAGATGAAGTTGCAGATGAAGAACCTGAGGAAGACCTGGAGGATTTTCAGGGCGAACCGAATCGGCATGCTCGGATTCTGTGTGCTCATGGCTTTGCTCGTGATCGCGCTCTTCGCCCCGTTGCTCTCGACAGTTCCAGGCAAGCCAACGGACTTGGACTACCTTGAGCCCGCGTATCCGCTTCAGAACTGGACGAATCCGATGCCCCCGAAGTGGAGCCCTTCACCATACACGGGCTGGAGACATCCGCTCGGGACCGACGACCTGGGCCAAGACGTCTGGAGCATGACGATGTACGGCACGAGAGCGTCGTTCGAGGTGGGACTTGTTGCGACCCTAATATCTGTATTGCTCGGTGCAGCGGTTGGTCTGACTGCGGGCTACTTCGGGAAGGTGGCAGACGAGGTCCTGATGAGAACGACGGACTTCTTCCTGGTGCTACCATGGTTCCCGCTCATGATTGTCATGATGGCCATCCTTGGCAACGAATTCATATGGGTCATTGTCGTCATTGGGATCACAAGCTGGCCATCGACTGCGAGAATTGTCAGGTCACAGGTGCTCACGATCAAGGAGAGGCAGTTCATCGAAAGGGCGAGGGCGGTCGGCGCTGGTGACAGGCACATTATCGCCACCCACATCATGCCCAATGTCATGCCTCTGATATTCGCCAACACGGTCCTATTGATCGCATTGGCCATCTTCTCGGAGGCATTCCTTGACTTCTTTGGCCTCGGGGATCCCACCGTGATCAGCTGGGGCACGATGCTGGAGAGGGCTTACGAGAAGGGGGCCTTCAGCGCCGGCTGGTGGTGGTGGATATCCGCACCGGGTGTCGCCATTGTCGTCATGGTCCTGATGTTCTCACTTGTGGGCTATGCGCTGGACGACGTCCTCAACCCGAGGCTGAGACGCCGTTGAGAGTAGGGGGCTAGAACCTCCATCTGTTCGCCCTCCGAATCCGCACTCGCAGCGGGTTGGCCGACCGCACCGTGTCAGAAGAGAAGAAGAACTCTGGGCCTTTGAACATCTGGTCACTGCTTCTTCTCGCACGCTGCGAACTCAGCCTGCCTCTTCCTATAATATCTGAGATATCCCATGGCGAACTTGTCCTCGCCCCAGAAGAGCTTCGATGCCTTCAGCGCAGTCTGCATATTGGGATCGTTAGGGTTGCCGATGAAGCAAGTCATTCCCTGGCCAGCGCACATCAGCATGAACGCAGCGTTCAGAACGGGCCTGTCAGGAAGGCCAAAAGACACGTTGCTAAGGCCCACGGTCGTGTTCACGCCGAGCTCCTCTGCGCAGGCTCGTATTGTGTCGAGCGTGGCCTTCGCACCGCTCTCGCCTGTGCTGCACGCGAGGGCGACACAATCGATAATCAAGTTCTTCCTGTCCAGGCCGTGCTTCTCGGCCCGGTCGATTATCTTTCGGGCAATCTCAATCCTCTTCTCTGAGGTCTGAGGTATTCCGGCATCGTCAATGCAGAGTCCGACCAATGCCGCACCATATTCGGCGGCGAGCGGGATGACGACCTCCATCCTCTTCTCCTCGCCCGTGGTAGAATTGATGCCCGGCCTTCCCTGGACGTTCTTCAGCGAAGCGGCAAGCACGTCCGGGCTAGAAGTGTCGATCCAAAGTGGGACGTCGACCGCAGCCTGGACGATCTTCAACGCTTCCAGCATTGCATGCTTCTCGTCGATCCCAGGAACTCCGACATTGATATCCAGTATGTCCGCACCGTTCTCCACCTGCTTCTTGGCCTCTGTCTCAAGAATTGCGAATTCGCCAGCCTTCAGCTTGGCGATCAGGTCTTTCCTGTTGGTGGGATTGATCCTCTCACCTACAATAACGGGAGTCTTGGTGGCCCCAATCTTGACTGTCTTTCCAGTCCCCCTCAGTTCGATCACAGGCACGACTGCGCAGGGCATTTCTCTGCCTCCTTTGTGGGGGTGAATGTCTTTTCCCAGAAAAAGCTTCCGTCGGCCTCCAGGTCAGAGAGGAGGCCCACAATGCAGCTCAACAGCCTCGAGAATAATGTTACTATTATTCAAATCAGAGAATGCTTCGAGCCTCGTTGGCCAGCGAAAGGAGCAGCATTCGCTTGTCGACCATGTGGACAATTGACTGCTGCGTCCAATAATCCTTTAAGATTCCAGTGGTCCCAAGAACACACTGATGAAGTCCAGGTAGTCCTGGGACTTCTTGCTCAAGGAGTGGTTCTCCACGGACTGGATGAGGCGGTCAATGCAGTTCACTATGACCGTGTCCGAGTACTTCTTCCACATTGCGACGACGCCCAAGACATGCCAGAGCGTCCAGGGGAGCGGGGTGTAGTCCCTGCGCGTGTCCTCCCTGCGGTACATCTTGCGTACACTCTTGAGAGCGCGAATGACCTCCTGGTCGGTCAAGAACGGGTTCAGCTCATAGTAGTCCAGTATGGTCGTTTCCATCACCACATAGGCGGTGGAGTACTTCTCCCAGTGGCGTCTGCTCACGGCTGAGAGAACGCCGGACCGGTTGATGAAAGCTTCGCGGTCTTATGCCAGGATGTCCTTCTTGAGCCGTTCCCTGGCGTTGTGGAGGAGTATCCTGAATCCGAGCTCTCTAGCCTGACTGGGGAGAGTCCTGTTCTTGAGAGTCTCTCCCCACTTGCGCTTGATCACGGAGTTCACCGTCTCGCACATCCAGCGGCGGTGATAGCGCCTCCCGAAGCTCTTGGGACGAGAGATCGCGTAGGAGACCATCCGCTTCCAGGCCGGGGAACCTGCCGGCTTCGGCGTGTGATTCGCCTTCGGCCTGATGATGGGGGTTCCGCCCAGGTCCTCTGTGAGCTGGGCGTTTGCCCTGGAGGCGTACGCGCTGTCCGCGCAGACATATCCGAGGTGACCATGACTCACAGTCTCTTCCAGTAGTTCGGTGAAGACGGGGCTGTCAGCCTCCGATCCCTCTGTCAGGACCCAGGCGTACACGAATCTCGCATTCATTCGGCACTCCACTGCCAGATGCATCTTTCGGAAGTCCCTTCTGGATTCCTTTCCCAGAACGAGGGAGAACCAGGCGCTTCTGCCGTGGGAGCGGAGGCCCGAGCTGTCCACAGCCGGGCAGAGCTTTCGCGGTCTTCCTGGCTTTCGCGGTTCGGATATGAGCATGCGGTTGACTCTGTGAAGCCACCAGACCGGAAGTCTCTTCGAGGTTGACTGGAGTGTGCTCTTGCTCGGAGCTTTGGTCAGTCCCATAGTCTGCATGAGCCAGTCGCTGCGGCCGACAAGGGAGCAAGTCTCTCTGAGCGTTGTCCCCCAGTGCTCCCTGAGTATCGCGATGACCGTCATCGACCTCCAGCCGAAAACCATCGGCCTGCCGTCCCTCTTCTGAGAGGGCCGTCCCCGCGTCTTCAGGTTCCTCCAGCCCGGAGGCGGAGACATCCTGGCAAGGACATATTTCAACCGGATCACGAGCTTGCTTTCGAAATCATCCTCCACAAGAGCGTACAGCCGATGGCGCGATAGAGCATCCTGCCTCAAATCCCATCCCGGGAGGGGTATGGCATATCAAAACGTCAATTCTTGGACGCAGCAACAATTGACAAAAAGATTAATTAGGGAATCAGGTATGCCGATTCAAACGGAAGAAGAAACCTGCCAAGATGGCAGAGCAATCCTATTCCGAGAGCAAACCTACCTGGACGAAACCCAGGAGGACAGCTATTGGGGGTAACACCAATGGGAGACGCAGTAGCACAGCTCAAGAACGCTGTGATGAATTACGAGATGGAGACCATCGCTGACCTGGCCAAGCAAGCTCTGAAGGGCGGGGTGGACCCACTCGTCGCCATCGAGAAAGGATTGGCGGAAGGAATCAAGACCGTCGGTGAGAAGTTCGGAAGGGGAGAGATCTTCCTGCCCGAGCTTGTCATGGGCGCTGAAGCAATGAAGGCCGCGTTGGCCGTGCTCGAGCCTGCAGTCCCCAAGGGGAAGCACAGATCGAGCGCTGGCAAGGTCGTCATCGGCACTGTCCAGGACGACATACACGAGATCGGAAAGAACCTCGTATCCACAATGCTCGCATCGAATGGCTTCGAGGTAATTGACCTGGGTGTTAACGTGCCGGCAGCCGACTTCCTCAAGAAGTCGGAGGAACTCAAGCCCAACATGCTTGCGATGTCGGCTCTCATGACAACGACCATGCCCAGGATGGCAGAGGTCATAGCCCCGCTGAAGAAGAAGCAGAAGACCGTCAAAGTGATCGTCGGCGGAGCACCGGTCACAGACACGTACGCAAAAGAGATCGGCGCTGATGGCTACAGTGGCGACGCATCTGGCGCAGTTGATGTAGCAAAAAAGCTGGTCAGGTGAGCCACCATGTCTTTCGGCATTGGGCGGGGCGTCCGCTTTCAAATCCTCAGCGAGAGCGATCTCGACAAGATCCATTGGGGAACGCTGCACATCTTGGAGAAGACGGGCGTGCAGGTTGACAGCGCTGCCTGCAGGAAGCTCCTGAGGGACAACGGATGCGAAGTTGACGAGAAAACGAAGATCGCCAAAATCCCATCCCACCTGGTCGAAGAGGCGTTGGCGAGGAAGAAGACCTCGATAACGCTGGCCGCCCGCAACCCGAAGTACGACATGAGGCTGGACATGGAGCACAGCTACATGACTGCGAACGGGAATGGCGCGGTGACGGTTGATTTCGAAACTGGCGAAAGGAGGCCGTCCACAAAGGCTGATGTGGCCAGCTCGTCGAAGATAATCGACTACCTGCCAAACATACACTGTCACTGGCCGATGGTTAGCTCCACCGACCAGCATCCGTCCGTAGTGCACTTGCACGACCTCGACGCTTCTCTGAACAACACGGAGAAGCACATCATGTATGAGACCGGGGTCACGGTCTCGGACGCGAAGTTTCTGACCGAAATGGGATACGCCGCTGCAGGAGCTGAGAGGGAGTACCGGAGAAGGCCGATAACATCGTGCCTCCAGTGCACGTATGCTCCGCTCCAGCACGACGTGGGGGTCATGGACGCAAGCCTCGAGTTCGCCAAGAGCGGAGTTCCGCTCGTATTCTTCGGGATGCCACAGCCTGGAGCCACAGGCCCCGCGACCCTAGTCGGGTCACTCGTGGTGGGCAACGCGGAGGTGCTCAGCGCTCTGACGATGATTCAGCTCTCCACACCAGGAGCGGCGGTCATCTACGGCATGGGGAACGCTCCCTTGGACATGAGGACAACAGTCAGAGCTGGTGGCAGCCCGGAGCACGCGATCTCATCGGCGATCGCCACGGAGCTCGCACACCACTACGGGATGCCATCATGTGTGGGCATCTCGGCGACCGCAAAGGTTCCAGGCGACCAGGCAGTGCTCGAATACTATACAGGCTGCGTTGGACCATTGCTGGCTGGTGCGGACCTCATGTGCGGCGTAGGATTGCTCGAGGATTCGAGCTGTTTGCACTATGAGCAAATCGTGATCGATAATGAAATCGTCGGAGCGATTGCTAGGCTCATCAGGGGCGAGTGGGCAAACGATGACACACTAGCGCTGGACGTTATCGAGAAGGTCGGTCCTGGGAAGAACTTCTTGGCACAGAAGCACACGATGCAGTTCCTGAGAAGTGAGCATTTCATGCCCACACTGATGGACAGACGGTCCTATGATGCGTGGGCGGCAGATGGCTCGAAATCCCTCAGAGAAAAGGCCAGGGAGAAGACGAAGTGGATCCTCGAGAACCACAAGGTGCCGCCGCTTGAGAAGGAGGCCCAGAAGAAGCTGGAAGCCGTGATCGAGAAGGCTAGGAAGCCGATGTGGGGCGGCGAAACCAAGAGGTAAGAGACAAAACTATTCCTG
>CAYOXJ010000068.1:0-6861 GCA_964407905.1 uncultured Thermoplasmata archaeon | reverse complement strand
ACAGCGGACCCTATTGCTATTCCAAGGTCGAGCAGCCGTATCGCGCAATTCGGGCCCTCGAAATCGCCAGAGAACGATTTCGTGTCGAACTCCTCGCAGCTCGCGAATCCGCACGCGCCGCAGTTCTGTCCGGCGCCCTTGTGGGCCAACAGGCCGATGAGAACGACGGCATCGGAGTCGAGCACATTCTGGCCATCCCTTTCGAATCCCCAGATCCCTCGCTCCTTGCCGACCCGGATCATGTCTGAGCCAAGAGCCACTTTCTCCGACTCTGAGAGCACCTTGATCTCGATAAAATCTTGTCCGACCGCCTTCGGGGCCGTCCTCGCAGCGACGGCCATCAGCTCAGCCACCATCTTGACTGCTTCCCTGACCGCCATGGTTGAGGTGAATCACATGTTGGTCTTTTATAGTAGTTGGAGGCCATGCGCCCTTGAGCCGGAGGAGAATGAATTGCCAAGCAGCTCGCGCCGACGGCCATCTGGTCCGAGACTGATCAAGGTCCCCAAGGGACAGATCAGGCGCGCAGGTGCAAGGATGATGAAGATGCGCACCCGCCCTCAGGTCAAGGTTGTCAGAGTGAAGGGCCAGATAAAGTGCGACATCTGCCTCGGCATGATCAAGCCTGACCTGCCGAGCGTTCTCTGCGGATGCGGGAAGCAGTTCCACAACTCATGTGCGATGCGGGTGGAGACGTGTCCGATCTGCGGAAAGGAACTGGGCTACTCGAAACAGAAGCCACACGTGATCGATTCGGAGAGGCCTGTCATTAGGTCCATGCCTCTTTCCAAGAGGGACAAGCTGTTGCTCCTGGAGGAACGATTCCTCCTGGGAGAGATGACCGAGCGCACATATCTCAGCATGAAGGAACAGGTCCAGCGTTCTCCCGACGGCGCGACTTTCTGCAGCGTATGTGGGCGAAGGCTGCTGGAGGGTGAGAGCTGTGACTGTACTATGTACAAGCGTCTGTTGCAGTGCCCTGAGTGCGGTGCGAACCTGAGCGACGAGGACATGTTCTGCAGCAGATGCGGGGTCGTCTTCTCAACGGACTTCTCGAAGGACTTGTTCCAGTGCCCGGCGTGTGGCAGAATAGTTGCGGGGGACGAGCGGCAGTGCGCATGTGGTGCTTTGCTGGTTGGCGAGGGCAATATGATCTGCCGAGGGTGCGGAAAGGAAATCCCGCAGACCTCCAATGAGTGTCCGAACTGCGGCGAATCCTTCGTGGAGTTCATCTCCGAGTGCCCAGCATGCGGACGCAGAGTTGACAAGGATGCCTTCGCCTGTCTGTGCGGCGTCATATTCTCAGATAGAGTGGCTGGCGCAGAATGTTCAGTCTGCGGAGGAGATGTTGAGGTCACAGACCGCTTCTGTCCAATATGCGGAGCGAGATTCGCAGACGAGCCCAGACTCGAAGGCAAGCTTGAGAGAAAAGTCAGACGCTAGGTGGACAGGAGCGCCGTCCACCCTGTGAGGTTTCTGTCGGTCTGCAGGCCTGCGCGTTCATCTGACGAAGTCGATCGTCTCGTCATCTCGTCCGTAAGACCTCGCCACGGCCGTTCTTCCGCGCGCGGTCGAAGCGGTCGCCGGAACCGCGGACGACCCCTGACCCATCAGAAGCTCCGACTTCGCACCGGTGACGATGAGCAGTATCTTCACCTGTCCCTCGAGGGATGGGTCGATGCTGCATCCCCATATCAGCCGTGCATGCCTGCTTATTCTCTGACCCACGACCTCTGCGGCCTTCTGGGCCTCAGACACCGTCATATCTGGCCCACCGACAACTCTGACGAGCGCACCCTTGGCATCCTTCAGATCGATCTGTCCAAGCAAGGGCGAGTTAAGAGCCTCCTCAATGGCGGACTGGACTCTGTCCTCAGGGTCCGATTCGTCAGACTCACCGATGCCGACGAAGGCAACACCGCCCTCGTTCATGACGGTCATTATGTCGCTGTAGTCGAGGTTGACCAAGCCAGGCTTGGTGATGATTTCAGTGAGACCTCTAATCGTCTGCATGAGCACCTCATCCGCGACCTTGAACGCTGCGTCCACGGGCAGCTTCGGGACCAGCTCCAGGAGCCTGTCGTTCGGAATCACAATGGTTGTATCACACAGTCTTCTGAGCCTCTCGAGGCCGTCGAGTGCGTTCTCCATCCTCACTTCGCCCTCTGCGTTGAACGGCAACGTGACGACTCCGATTGTCAGGGCCTTCTGCTCCTTGGCCAAACGTGCGGCGAAGTGAGCTGACCCCGTTCCGGTGCCTCCGCCCATGCCCGCTGTAACGAACACTATGTTCGCTCCCTGGAGGAAGTCCTTGATCTCCCTCTCGTTCTCTTTGGCGGCGGCCTCGCCGACCTGCGGCAGGGCTCCTGCGCCAAGACCTTTTGTCACGTTCTTCCCGATCAGTATCTTCTTGGGCGCGTGGATTGCCAGCAGGTGTTTCGCGTCGGTATTGATCGCGCACAGCTGGGCGCCAGAGATATGGGCCTCAACACATCTGTTGATTGTGTTGGACCCTCCACCGCCGCAGCCAATGATCTTGATACAGACATCCAGTTGCGCCGCGATCTTTGCTATCTCTTCGTCGTCCGCGGACGGGGACGCAGGTGTTGATACGGCTTTCACTTGCGCTGCGGGCTGAGAAGAAGACTTCTCGATCAGTTCCTCTGCGTCTTTTCCCAATGCTTCTTTCACTAGAGACTTCGGCATGAGTGCACCCCATAGGACTAGATTAGTAATCAGGAATCCAGAATATAAATATTGCTAGTCTGGGGCCCAAGCCAGTCATCTCGATTCTTTTCCTTCGGAAAAGGGCACACTAGCAGTCGCGGCCGTCGAGAGGACAAGGAGAAGTGTCTGCGTTCAACAAGCGAACGGTTTTGACCTCGTCTCCCGAATCACGGAGTCACGTCACGTATTGGCTCGATACAGCGCGCCTCTTGAGGCCGGAGCCAGCATGCTCGACGGATGCGACTGGCCGGGCTGCATTTATATAGTACAGTGTATAATACGTAGTCGCAAACGTCTTTGGATGGGATGACATGAAGTCGCTTATTGATGATGCTCTGGAAAGGCACGAGCTAGGACAGGGCCTGAAGTCTGATCTTGGAACACCGGATGACGAGGAACTCGCGAAGATCGTCGAGAAGCTCAAGGTCAATATCGCAATCGTGGGCTGTGGCGGCGGCGGCTCGAACACAGTGAACAGGCTCAGCCAAGCAGGGGTGTTTGGAGCGGAACTAGTGGCCGCGAACAGCGATGCGAAGCATCTGCTGCACGTGCATGCGCCGCACAAGATACTCCTGGGCCGGGCGACCACACGCGGGCTTGGCGCGGGAGCGCTCCCTGAGGTGGGAGAGAGGGCCGCTCAGGAAGCGGAGGATGAGCTGAAGAGCTACGTAAAAGGCCCAAACATTGTTTTCGTGACCGCCGGCATGGGGGGCGGAACGGGCACGGGGACTGCGCCCATCGTGGCCAGGCTAGCGCGTGAGTCGGGGGCGCTCGTTGTTGGCATTGTCACACTGCCCTTCAAGGCAGAAGGAAAGGTGAGGATGGACAATGCCTTGAGAGGTCTGGAGAAGCTGCGAATGAATTGCGACACGACTGCGGTCATACCGAATGATAGGCTCCTTGAGCTGGTGCCAAAGCTCCCACTCGATGCGGCATTCAGAGTCGCGGATGAAGTCCTCATGGAGTCCATCAAAGGTCTGACAGAGATCATCACGAAGCCCGGACTGGTGAATCTGGATTTCAACGACGTCATGACGATCATGAAGAATGGCGGCGTGGCGATGATTGGCATGGGAGAGGCCAACAATAAGACCGCGAAGGGTGACAGGATAGACTCCGCAGTCGGCCAGGCTCTCGAGTCGCCCCTCCTTGGTGATATCGACCTGTCAACCGCGAGAGGGGCTCTTATACGCGTCACGGGCGGCAACGACATGACGGTGACCGAGGCGGAGAAGGCAGCGGAACTCATAAGCGCGAAGATCAACCCCAATGCAAGGATAATCTGGGGATGCAGTGTTGACCCATCCATGGCAGGCCTGGTCAGAGTCATGGTGGTGCTCACGGGTGTGAAGGGGCCAAACCTGTTGTCTCCCGAGTCCGAGCCCGTCAAGACCCACGGTGTGGATTTCGTACACTGAGCGTGCACATGTCTTCCAAGAGCCCGGGCGAGAAGTGGCGGTACATTGCGTTCAAGATCGAGTCAGGGGGGCCTTTCGCCCGGAGCGATTTCCTGAGCGCGATTCTGACCTCATCGAAGGGCACGTCCGTGCAGAACTCTTTCAGGATAACCGTGTTTGAGGGCGATTTCGGGATAATCAAGGTGCCCCACATGCTCAAGGATGAGGCGCTGAACGTGCTCTCCTCAATCAGGTCAATAAGAGGCTCAGACTGCAGAGTCGTCACACTCAAGACTTCCGGCACGATCAAGACCCTGAAGGAGAAGTACCGTGACTTCATCGGGAAGGATGACGAAAGAGTAGGATGAGCGCCTCACAAACAGCATCTGGATGGACGCTTCGAGTGCCACGGACGTCCGCCGAAAACCTTTATATCGAGTTACCGCGTTAGGCGAAATCCAGTCAGAGCCTCGGCAGCTCTATTTGTATCACGCTCAGAGGTGTCACACAAATGCAACCAGGACAAATGGCGTACGACAGGGCGATCACCGTGTTCTCGCCCGACGGAAGACTGTTCCAGGTGGAATATGCCCGAGAGGCGGTCAAGAGGGGAACCACCACAGTCGGCCTGAAGTTCAAGGACGGCGTCGCGCTGATAGTGGATAAGAGGATTGCGAGCAAGCTTATCGAGTCCAGGTCAATAGAGAAGATCTTCCAGATCGACGAGCACATTGGGTGCGCGACCTCCGGCCTGGTGGCCGACGCTCGAGTTCTTGTGGACTATGCCAGGATGCTGGCGCAGATCAACAAGGTCACCTACGCAGAGAAGATGGACATAGAGACGCTCGTGAAGAGGCTTTGCGACTTCAAGCAGAACTACACGCAATACGGCGGTGTGAGGCCTTTTGGCACGGCGCTGCTCGTCGCCGGAGTCGACGATCAGGGATGCCACCTGTTCGAGACGGACCCAAGCGGAGCTCTCGTGGCGTACAAGGCAGGCTCCATAGGTGCTGGCAAGAACGCGATCATGGATGTTTTCGAGGAGGAATACAAGGAAGATATGAGCATGGACGACGCCATACTGCTCGGTCTCAAGGCCCTCCAGAAAGCGACCGAAGAGAACCTCAACACGAAGGCCGTCGAGATAGGCCTCGTGAGAGTAGGTGACAAGTTCAGGAGGCTCTCGGACGCCGAGGTGGAGGCCTACGTGAAGAAGCTGGCCGCCTGAGCGGAGACCTATGGTCGACCTCGACGAGGCGATAGTCGCAAGGTTCGAATCCCACGGAGAGAGCTTCGAGATTCTCATCGATCCCGCCGTTGTGCAGAAGATGAAGGACGGCAAGGAGGTCGACCTGCTGGACCACATGGTCATAGATACCATCTTCAGGAACGCCAAGAAGGGGACCAGGGCTCCTGAGGAGAAGATCAAGGAGATCTTCGGGACGACAGATCCCGTGGAGGTCGCGAAGGCGATCGTCCTGAAGGGCGAGGTCCAGCTTACGACTGAGCAGCGCAAGATCATGCAGGAGAACAAGCGCAGGAGGATCGTGGAGTACATCGCGCGCCATGCGATGAACCCGCAGACGGGGGCTCCTCACCCCCCGACCAGGATCGAGACCGCGATGGAGGAGGCGAAGGTGCACATCGATGCGTTCAAGCCGGTCGAGGCACAGGTGCCTGCCATCATGGACGCCATCAGGCCGCTGATTCCGATACGTTTCGACAAGGTCCGGATCGCAGTGAAGATCTCAGGCGAGAACTACGGCAGATGCTTCGAGGACTTCAAGCATTTTGGGAAGCTCACAAAAGAGGAGTGGCAGAAGGACGGCTCGTGGATAGGCATACTCGAAATGCCTGCGGGCCTTCAGACGGACTTCCTCGAGAGAATCAGCAACAAGACACACGGCGAGGCGGAGACGAGGATTCTCAAGTGATTCGGCGTGTCTGGCTCATGCCGAAGTGGCGTCCGATGGCCTGCATGTTACGACCAAAAGATTTAAGGGAGGAACACGTTTCCGCCCTTCGACGAGAGACAAGGGTAAATGCACTGCGAGCCGCGTAGTAGATCTTTGTGATTGAACCCTCGCTGGCAGCGTGTTTATCGCGAAACATGCGAGTGAGTTAGATGCAAGAGAGTGATTCTAAAGAGAGCACGAGAGAGATAGTGGTCCCTGGAGACCTTTTGGCAATATCGGGCAAGAAGGCGGGCCCGGGAGCGTACTCCGAGGGCGGCAAGATATTCGCCGCTCAGCTGGGGATCAAGACGGTGAGGCCGGATTCGATAGGCGTTGTGCCCCTCTCCGGGCAATACATCCCAATGAGAGGAGACCTAGTGATAGGCAAGATAATGGACATAAGCGCTTCGAACTGGTTGGTCGACATCAACTCGCCCTACCCGGCGCCCCTGCACGTGAACGAGGTGCCCTGGCGGGTGGAGTTCGGCGAGACCGGGAAGTTCATGTCTGTCGGCGATGTGGTCCTGCTGAAGATAGTAAGCGTAGACGAGATGAAGAGGATTCAGGTATCAATGCAGGACCATGGCCTGAGAAAGCTCACGGGCGGGATGGTCATTGAGGTGTCACCTTCGAAGGTCCCACGGGTGATCGGCCGGAACGGCTCGATGATACAGACTCTGAAGAACGAGACGGGCTGCAGGATCTATGTTGGACAGAATGGACGCATCTGGATAGACGGCGAGCTGGACAACATTCTGAAGGCCATCGAGGCCATCAAGATG
>CAYOXJ010000067.1:0-6868 GCA_964407905.1 uncultured Thermoplasmata archaeon | reverse complement strand
CGAGGGGATGGGCGTCGAGGTGGACTTCTGGAAGTTCACGATGGTTGGTTTCCCGATAGCCATGGCGACCTTGTTCGTCTCGACGCTCATGCTCATTGCACTGTTCTGAGGTCTATCTCGATAGTCGTCTGACAGCCACCCAGCGCATTGCCAGCCATGGGCCAGGCAAAAGCATTTATATGTCCGACGATAATTAAGTCAGTGTCGGAAAGTTTCCGGCGAGAACACGGAGGGATGCACGTGCCAATGAAGCCAATATCTCTCGAGAAGGCAAAGGAGATCGCAGCGCAGAAGAACTTGAAGCCTGGCAAGGTCAGGGGAACGTCGGAGATCGAGTTCACCAAGCCTGAGGGCAGCGCCAGGGTCGAAGTGATCGACTGGCCAGAATTCGAGCAGATACTCGCCTCGAAGAACCTCGAGATACACGAGGGCGGCGGGTTCATGAAGCTGATGAAGAAGGGCTAGGCAAGCTAGTCTTCTCCATCATCCAAACCTCTTTCACATGGGTTTTCCAGGAGCTTCTGGCAGAGCTTCGGGTCCACGCAACACAGTGCAGCTGTCTCAGAGAGACACGAGTGGCAGTCCCAGGAGAATCGCAACCAGACCAGGGATCTGATAATAGGTGATTCTCTCTTTCAGGAATACCAATGCCAGGATGATCATCGGCAATGGATAGGCGGCCGAGACCGCAATGACGATTGATGTTGGGCCGTCAACCAGTGCGCGAATCAGCAGGATGCCGCCAATTGCACCGATGCCGAGACCGAGCGCTCCGATGAGCACTGCTTTTGAGGGCAGATCGCGCACAGAGTGCTCAGAGCGACCTCTATGCCGGGCCCACCAGTAAGCCGTTGCCACAATGAGGTAGTTGAAACCGTAGACTCCCATCAGGTTGTCATTGCCGACCACTCTGATCGCTTCTTTTGAGGTCACGCCCCACAGCCCGTATGCAAGGAATGATGCTATCGCCAGGGCGATTCCCAACCTGGTGTAGGTAGCCGAAGAGTTGCCCTCCTTAAGAGAAAGGCCCATGACGCCCAGGACTATTAGGGCGACTCCAACGTACTGCAACGAAGTCAGCCTTTCATCGAGCAAGGCATAGGAGCCGATGACGGTAACGCATGGATAAGCAGCGATGACAGTGCCGGCGATTGTCACAGTCACCCTTGCTATCGCCTCGAAGAAACATATGGCGCCACCAACGGCAAGAAGACCGCCACCGATGGCAAGCGACAGGGAGTAGGCCGTCGACGGGAGTCTGTCCCCGAAGGCCAAGAACCAGCTGATCCAAGTGGCTCCATTAACCAGTCCCATCAACAGAATCATCGCACCGGGACCAGACCCTGTCGTGCCCACTTTTTCCAGCACGTTCGCTATTCCGAAGAAAAGAGTGACAGTCAACGTCAGCAGCAACCATAGCTCAGGCAACTTCGCTCACATGCCCTCGGCCAATTCCTCCGAGATGGGTGAGGTATCCACCGCAGTCGTATTAGCCGATTTCGAGCGTCACCTCTTCACGATTATCGTGACGATGTCCTGGTCCACGACCTTGTGGTCGAGACCAACGATCTGGCCAGGGAACCTCGCGCTCTTCCCCCAGACCTGCGCGTATCTGAATTTCCTCCTGAAGTCGCGATGAATCGCGTCACAGATCATCCCGACGTCAGAGCCGTCCTTGATGACAAGAGGCTCGACCAGGTCCGCCTCCTTTCCCTGGGGTTTCATGAATATCCGGATGAACCTCAGCGTTTCGAAAATCTGGTCCTTCAACACGTCTAGACCGGTTTCCTTCTCCGCAGAAATCGGGATGATCCGCCAACCCCGAAGCCTCTTCTCGATCTGTTTGAGATAGGCAGGATTGACCAGGTCGATCTTGTTGATGACAACTATCGCTGGGATGTAGAGCCTGTTGCCGGAGACATGGTCAATCAGCTGGTCCTCAACGATATCTTGCCTGATGACGACATCCGCGTTGATGTAGCCATATTCGTTGACCATGTCTCGCACGAGATCCTCGTCCAATGTCGACTGCTTCGTCGTGAAGTTGACCGTGACCCCGCCTCTGTTCTTCTTCGAAATAACGATGTCCGGCGGCCTCTCGTTGAGCCTCAGGTTTGCCGTCCTGAGCTCTTCGACGAGAACCTGCACATTCGTCTCGAAGACATCGATCATGAGGAGGATCAGGTCGGCAGCCCTCACGACCGACAAGACCTCCTTTCCGCGGCCCTTGCCCTTTGAAGCGTCCTTGATCAGCCCGGGCATGTCCAGGATCTGGATCTTGGCACCTCTGTGCTCCATCACCCCGGGAATGACAGTGAGTGTGGTGAAGTAGTACGCAGCGACCTCGCTCTGCGCATTCGTCATCTTGTTCAGAAGGGTCGACTTGCCAACGCTCGGGAAGCCGACGATCGCAACAGTCGCATGCCCGGACTTCTTCACCGCGTAGCCCGCAGCCTTCGGCCCCTTCGCCCTGCGCGCTTCGAGCTCGTCCTTGAGCCGGGCCATCTTGGCCTTGAGCTTGCCGATGTGGTGCTGAGTCTTCTTGTTGTACTGGGTCCTGGCCAGCTCTTCCTCAATCGCCTTGATCTGTTCCTCAATGGTGGCCATGGGCTCAGGCCCCAACGTCGTCCTTGTAGATATGGGTTCCAGAACCCTCCTCGAGGGAATGAACGAGCCTGTCGATGGAGCAGATAATGACCTCTTCGCCGCCGCTCTCGAGGAACCTCATGGCCGCGAGGATCTTTGGGCCCATGCTTCCTGGAGGAAACTGTCCTTTCTGGTAGAGCTTCTTGATCTCGGAGAGCGTGGTCTTCAGAAGAGGCCTCTGAGTCACCTTGCCGAAGTCGACGAAGACATTCTCCACATCCGTCGCCATGACGAAAAGCTGCTCTTTGATGCTCGTCGCGAGCATCGCCGCGGCGAGGTCCTTGTCAACGACGGCCTCCACGCCGACGTATCTGCCGTCTCTCATGATGACCGGGATCCCGCCACCGCCGCATGCGATTACGACTTCTGCCTGGTCCTCGCCACCGAACACGAGACGCCTCACGGGCTTGCTCTCGACGATCGCAATCGGGTCCGGAGAGGGCACCAGCTTCCTGTAGCCGCCGCGCTTCTTGTCCAGGGCCATCACCCAACCCTTCTCCTTCTCGAGGGCTCTCGCCTCCTCGACGGAGTAGTACTTTCCAATCGGCTTGGTCGGATTCTTGAATGCAGGATCGTTCTCTGAAACGACCACCTGAGTGATGAGCGCTACCGCGACCTTGTCCATGCCTCTCCTGACGAACTCCGACGTCAGCGCCTGCTGGATCATGTAGCCGAGCTGGCCCTGGCTCTCGGCATCGCACACGTCGAGGCCCATTGGTGGGATGTCGTTCTTAGCAAGCTCGTTCCTGAGAAGTATGTCTCCGACCTGAGGGCCGTTGCCGTGAGTGATGACGATGTCATAGCCCTTCTGAATCAGGTCCGCAAGGCCCTTGGCAGTTGTCGCGACATTGCGCATCTGATTCTCCTGCGTCGGCCTTTCGCCTGCGCGCAGGATGGCGTTGCCTCCGACAGCAATGACCGCAGTTTTCACAGCTGGGCCCTCCTAGGGGAAGGTGCTTCGATGGCGAAACCCACTATATAACTGCTATCACGACACCAGCCTCGTTGAAACAAGGTATTTATCCAAAGAGCAAGTTGCCTCACGAGATGGAGACAGCTGCCCAGCGGATTCAAAAGTGGATGAAAGAACAGATCAAGAAGTTGTCCAAGACGCCCCTCGCAGCACCCATCGCCATCCTCTTGGCGGCAGGGGTGTACTACATCGTCACCGCTTACATGGCAGGCTTCTGTCTCAAGGCGGCCATCACGCCCCTGTTCTTGCTCGGCATTCTCTACATGTTCGAGATCAAGAACGTCAAGAAGATGCTCATCATCGGGCTCATTGGGTCGCTCGTGTTCTCAGCAGTGCTTATTGTGCACTACACTGACCTCTACGAGAGCCTTGACAACGAGGTGGCAAGGAGCGATGAGACCGTCGTCGACAAGCCCAGCTTGTACGTGCTCAACGGAACGGTGACGCCGTTGTACGGCGACGGAGAAACGATCTTCACATATACGCTCACGATCAACCTTGCCAACAACACCACTGCGGTAAGCGGCGTGACCGTGGCGATCGTTGAGACGCGTCTATTCTTCGCAAACTACACCAACAACACAATGGTCCTCGTATCGGGAGAGAACACGACCACGCGTCAGTATTCCTATGCGACCACTCTGCCGCGTCCAGTCAACGGCTTCGTATTTGGCGCAATAGTTGATGGCAAATGGATCTATGCAGTGGAGGAGGACGACCTCCAGTACCCGTTGGCCGATGGCCCTATATACAGCAACGCGTGGTCCGTCGTTTGGGTGATGGCCCCCATAGGACTCCTCTACGGTTTCATGGACTTCTTCCCGATCTATGGTCTGATCGTCGTCATGATCTGGTGGACCCGGAAGTCCAGGAGGATGCGGGAGGAGCACATCGCCAAGTGGGAGGCCGAGAGGGAGAAGAAGAAGGCCGCCGAGGGCAAGGAGGAGGTCAAGGTCCCGAGCTTGGCGAAGGCGATGGGGCTCGAGAAGGAGGAGACCTTCGTGTGCTCAGAGTGCGGCGCAGACGTTCCTGCAGATGCCACCGTGTGTCCAAAGTGCGGCGAGAAGTTCGACTGAGATTCTCAAATCTGGCAAGAATCCCTCAAGCCGGAACCTCTGCAGTCTAGGATACAAGACGCCGATTGCTGACAATTCAAGCCAGCGTGCAGGTCAGCACAACATGTATTTATCTACGGATACCATTCCAATCATCTGGGATGCACCCGAAACGAGGCCGATTCTTGATTGCTAAAGGAGGCCGAGCCAGTTGTCGTCCATAGCTCACGAGCTAGCGAAGAAGCAGAAGGAGATCTCCGTCTCTGAGTTCTTCGAGAAGAACAAGCAGATACTCGGGTTCGACTCCCTCACAAGGGCTCTCATCACATCCGTCAAGGAGCCCGTGGACAACAGCCTCGACGCCTGTGAGGATGCGAGGGTTCTGCCGGAGATTCACGTGCGCGTTGAGAAGATCGACAACAATGAGTACAGAGTGACCGTCGAGGACAATGGCCCGGGCATAGTGAAGAAGCAGGTTCCCAATGTCTTCGCGAGGCTCCTCTACGGTTCGCGGTTTCACACGAGAGCTCAGAAGAGAGGACAGCAGGGCATCGGTGTCTCAGCAGTCGTGATGTACGGCCAACTGACGACCGGAAAGGCCGCCAAGGTTCGCTCGAAGATATCCGACGAGGACGTCGCGTACGAGTGTGAGCTCATCCTGGACACGAAGAAGAACAGGCCCGAGATCATCAGCGAGGATTTCGTGATCTGGGACAGACAGCATGGCACCAGCTTTCAGATACATGTCAAGGGCAAGTACGTAACCGGAAAGCAGTCGATCTTCGAATATCTGAAGGGCGTCGCCATCGTCAATCCGCATGCGAAGATCACTTTCGTCCCGCCCGAGGGCAACACGATCGTCTTCGAGCGGGCCTCAGAGACGATCCCTCTGCCGACCAAGGAAATCAAGCCACATCCAGAGGGCGTCGAGCTGGGCGAGCTCCTGAGCATGGCAAAGTACACGGAATCGCTCAAGATGACCAGCTTCCTGAACACGGAGTTCTCGAGGATTTCCTACAGAGTCGCAAGAGAGATCTGCGAGTTGGCTGGAGTGCTACCGGATCAGAAGCCCGATCAGCTCTCGCTTGAGGAGGCAGGGGCAATCCTCGAGTCGATCAAGAAAGTCAAGATAATGGCCCCTGAGACGGACTGTCTGTCGCCGATCGGTGAGACGCTCATTCGAAAGGGCCTGAAGAACGTCCTTGGGGAATTGAAGGCGGAGTTCTACGCACCCCCGGTCACGAGGGAGCCAAAAGTGTATGCTGGCAATCCGTTCGTCGTGGAGGTCGGCATCGTCTACGGCGGTGGGCTGAACAGGGAGGAGCCGGTCCAGATACTCAGGTTCGCGAATCGCGTGCCGCTGATGTACCAGCAGGGTGCATGTGCGATCACCCAGGGCATCGAGGCCGTGGATTGGCGTCGATACGGCCTAGAGCAGCGTGGAGGACAAGGGATTCCCTTCGGGCCAGCCATCATTCTCGTGCATGTGGCCTCGACCAAGATACCGTTCACATCGGAATCGAAGGAGGCGGTCGCGAACATACCCGAGATACGTGAGGAGATCGAGCTCGCGCTCAAGGCATGCGCAAGAACGTTGAAGACGCACCTGAACAAGGCTGCGAAGCGGAGCAAGACGAGGGTGAAGTTCGAGATCGTCCAGGAGATCATACCGATGATCGCTCAGAAGAGCGCCAAGATAGTGGGAAAGCCCGTTCCCAAGCTAGCTGGGACGATCACCAAGATCATGAACGTGGTCTGGATAGACGACGAGGTGGCCTTCGAGAAGAACAGGCATCGCATCTCCGTCAAGATCTACAATTACACTCCGAAGTCACAGAGCTTCCACCTGCACATGCTCGTCCCCTACGACAAGATCGACCAGAGGACCCTCAGGGAGAAGCCGATCGAGATACGCGAGGGCAACAAGCTCACCTGGGACATCAGACGACTTGCATCGACCGAGATCTTTGATCTGTCATTCGATCTTCACGGAATCCGGCAGGAGCACTACGATGAGAACGAGATCTATGTCAGCGGGATCGATGCAGCGTCTGTGATAGGCGTGGAGGTGCTGCCGGGTGACTGGGACCTCGAGCACCTGAAGATCACAGAGGAGGGAGGGCCCGAAGAGCTCGAGGAGGGGGAGGAAGGAGAGGTCGACTACGACGAGGGCGCCGAGGTGATGAACAACGAA
>CAYOXJ010000066.1:2011-6886 GCA_964407905.1 uncultured Thermoplasmata archaeon | reverse complement strand
ACCATCCACCTTGCCTAGGTGCGTCGTTAGGTCGAAGGAAGTCTCCGCCTTTCCTTCGGGATATGGCACGGGCTCTGAGTTGATGAACAGCACGAACTCGACCCCTTCCTGCTCGCAGACGGACCCGATCCCAGTTACCTTCGCAAGGTGTCTGATGATCTTCTCGTCCGATCGCCCTCCGGGTGAGTCACCAACCAACGGTGTCGCACCAGCCTCTCTTATGGTCCGAATCATCGCCCTGACCACCTCAGGGTGAGTCGTCACGGCCTCCTCTGGTCTGCGCGGACACAGCATATTCGGCTTCAGGAGTATGGTCTCCCCCTTCGACACGAACCTCGAGATTCCGCCGAGGTTCTCGATGGACCGCTTGATAGCCTCTCTCACCTCGGCAGGATCGTAGCTCCGACATTTGATGACAGAAACTCTGTGCCTGAACGGCCTGCCCGCCGAGTGAGGGTCCTTTTCCGCTCTTGGGACGTCCGCCACGAGAAGGGATTCCCTTTCCGAAGATTAAGCTTCCTTCTCCTTCGCTGCGGGCAGGACGACACAGAACTTCGCCCCGAGGTCACTGCTCCCAGGTACCCTATCTTCGACCCAGATTCGTCCTCCGAACTTGTCGGTGAGAGCGCGGCAAATAGACAGCCCGAGCCCAGCGCCCGCAATCTTCGAATCCGGCTTGAGCCTCACGTACTTTTGGAAAAGGAGAGGTTTCTTGCTGTCCGGGATCCCGGAGCCCCTGTCGCTGATGCAGATCTTCCAGAACGACCTTATGTCCTCCTTCGCCCTCGCGCATTCGATATCAATCTCCACGGCGTCATGAGGATCATACTTGATTGAGTTTGACAAGAGGTTCAGGAAGAGCTCTTCGACCAACAAGTTCGCTGTGACGTAGGAGGATTCTGGGACGTCCAGCTTGACGCTGACTTTCCTGTCGGGGAAGGAGTTCTCCACTCCCGAGACGACCTTTCTGAGGACGTCCGTAAGGTTGACCGAGACGAACTCCTGAGGGTTCATAACTCCTATCTTCGTCAGCTTCTTCACGTTCTCAATCAGAGCAGCGGTTTGCTTGATCAGATGGAGGGACTTCTCCAAGTACGCTTTGTGTTCTGCGGGAAGGTCCTGGCTCCTGGCAATCATCTCAACATAGTTCATTGAAGCGAAGTTGAAGTTGTTGATGTCGTGGAACATCAAATCGTTTAGCATCTCGATCTCCTTCTTGGCATCTTGCAGTCTCGACACGAGATTGGAGGTCGCGAGAGCAACTGACGCCTGTTGCGCGAACAACTTCCCGGCCTCGAGGTCGCTCACCGTGAAGACTTGTCCTTGCGGCCTGTACAGCTCAAGCACGCCAATGACTCCATCTGGCCCCGTCAGCGGCAAGGCCAACATCGATTCGTGTTCCTTGGGAACACCCGGAATCTGCGCCACTCTCGGGTCCATGTCCACATCGTCCAGGAACTCGGCCTTTCCGGTCTTCGCTATGAATCCCACTACGCCTTCCTCGATCGTCCCCGGAGCCGCCATAACCTCATCGGCGAAGTTGCCGACGGCGTAGACCGGATAAATCATCCTCCTCGGCCAGTCCACGAGGTAGAAAGAAAGGTCGGTGTAGGGCACCACCTCCTTTATGTGGTGGGCGATGGTGGCGTATATCTGTTCAGTGTTGATCGCCTTCTGAATCGCGACCCCAGACTGAGCGAGAGTCTCCTGGAGCTTGTACTTGTTCTCGAGGGTTCTGAGGAGAGCCATGTTGTCAATCAGGCCAGCTACTTGGTCCGCGACCATCTGCAGGGTGTCTGCGGTCTCCCAGCTGTACTCGTTGGGCTTTGTGTGGAGCAGATTCAACGATCCGATTATGCGCCCTCTCGACACAAGGGGGACGCTCAGCATCGAGGACATCTTGTCAACGTCTATCACGGAGAACTCTGCAAACACCTTCCTGTTTGCGCCCTTGTCGACGACGATCGCCCCTCTCCCGAACTTCAGCTTCTCCACGATGCTGCCCTCGAAAAGGACCTTGCCAAGCGATTTGGATGCATCTGGGGTTGCAGGATCTGCTGATATGACCTCCACATGCCGGCCGTTCTCCTCCGTGATGCCGAGCGTCAATACGCTGAAATTGAGCAGCTTGCGAAGCTCCTCGCTCATTCCAACGAGCGTCCTTCGATGAACATCAGTGTCCACGGATGCGAGCTTCGCTATCCTGTTCATCACGTCGATTCTGAAGGCCTTCTCACGCAGCTCGTTCTCGACGCCCTTGCGAGTGGTGATATCCCTGAGGACTCCCCCTATTCCAATCAGGATGCCGTTCGAGTCCCTCAGGTTGACGGCAGAGAGAGATCCGTTGATCACCGATCCATCAGACCTCTTGAACTTGACCTCGTAGTCCGCAATCAATCCGCCTTGTTCGAGAAGTGAGATGAGCCCCTTCCATTCGAGGTCCCTCTCGATGAGGTCCTTAGCGAGGTTCTTCGTTATGATTCTCTCCCCGGGATATCCGAGCATTGTCCCAAGGGCAGGATTGGAATAGAGTATCTCGCCCTCCTTCGTGCACACGAAAACGGCATCTGAGATTTCAGCGAGCAGAGACTCCTTGTCTATGGGGGGACTCATCAGTATCTGAGCTCCTTCGAGGAGAGAAAGCTACATTGAGGTCTGGGGGAGGCACGATGCTTGGGGAGTCTTAAGAGTTCTCATTCATAAAAACCTTCGTAGAACAATGGCACGATTGAAGGACTCTATCACTGATTCTCTTTGAACCAGCCTTCCCCAGTGGACTGCGCAGCGGATGTCGAGGCCAACTGGAACAAGGTTAAAGTAGAGGACAGCGGATTTCCCGAGCGTTCCCGGGCCACGCCAAGTGGTTTCGTGGCTGGATGAGGTGGGGGCAATGACTGAGGACAGAGTTTTGAAGGATCTGCAGAGCGCTATTCTGACATACGATTCGGCTGCGGCTGTGAGCGCGGCAAAGTTGGCCATCCAGACGAAGATGGACCCATTGAATGCCATCGAGAAGGGGCTCGTCCCTGCCATCGAGAAGATCGGTGACAAGTTCGAGAAGATGGAGATCTACCTCCCCGAGCTGATGCTCGCTGCGGACGCGATGAAGTCAGCTCTTGCCTTGCTCTTGCCATTGATTCCGAAAGGGTCGAAGGGCGCGAAGGCCACGGTCGTCATCGGCACTGTTCAAGGGGATGTGCATGAAATAGGCAAGAACATCGTCTCGAGCATGCTGATGGCGGGCGGGTTCAATGTCGTCGACCTGGGCGTTGACGTGAAGACGATCGCGTTTGTTGAGGAGGCCAAGAAGAGCGGTGCGAAGATCATCGGCGCATCCGCTTTGATGTCGAGCACGATTGGCTCACAGAAGGATATAGTCGACCTCCTGGTGTCTTCCCGCGAAAGGAAGAAGTTCGCAGTGCTCGTGGGCGGTGGGCCAACGACAAAAGAGTGGGCCAAGGAGATTGACGCTGACGGATGCGGCATGACGGCGGTCGAGGCGGTGAAGCTGGCCAACAAGTTCGCGAAAGGGCGGTGAGTCCATGGTCCAGATTCTAGATGTCATGGAGAAGGCTCTCGAGGGCAGGCCGATGAGCGAGACGGACTACCAGCTCAAGAGCTTCGCGCCGAAGGTCCTGGAAAAGGTCCGAGAACACAAGATCAAGTACGACCCGTCCACCCCCATTCCGAGCGACAATTCTCTGGCGGACGAGTTGTTCGAAGCAGGTCTGGAGCTTCTCGTCGATGTTGGTGCGTACTGCACTGATACAGGAAGGGTCATATCGTACACCGAAGCAGAGATCAAGGAGGCCCTGAGACAGGCGCCTTCAAGGCTGCACTTCGGCGAAGGCATAGACAGGAAACACCTGGTTGCCAGGAAGATCGAGGACAGGACGCCTCCATGGTGCCTGCTCGGTGCAGGCGGAGGGCCCTGCTCGAGCGACAGATCGTTTCTCACGCTTGTTGAGGGGTATGCAGAGATTCCTGAGACGAACGGCATCACGACCCCGGCGATGACGCGTGTGGGCGGCATGAGGGTCAGGCCAGCATCACCGCTGGAGGTCCTCGCAGCTCAGAGGAACGCGGTGCTTGCTCGAGAAGCGTGTAACCGGGTTGGGAGACAGGGGATCCCAATCATGAATTCCTTGGCCACGGCGGAATCCGATATCGCGCTCGCAGCGGCGCTTCACCCCAAGTTCGGCATGCGGCAGTCGGACGGATACATGATCTGTTGCATGGACCCGATGAAGGTGGACTTCGCGAGGCTCAACAAGGCAACCGTCGCTCTCTCGCTCGGTGGCTCGATAGGTATGTGCTTCGGCCCGATGCTCGGAGGATATGCTGGTGGTCCCGAGGGCACCGCGGTTTCGAACGTCGCCCATCACATGATGGGAATACTGACATATCAGGCGTCCTGGCTTCTGCCGTTCACAATACATCTGAGATATGTGGCGAGCAGCAGCAGAGACATGCTCTGGGTCATAAGCACAATGGGCCAGGCGGTGAGCAGGAATACGCACTTGCTCAGCTTGAACCTGAACTACACGACCGCGGGTCCGTGCACGACCATGTGTCTGTTCGAGACGTCCGCGTCAGTCACTGCAGCGGTCGTATCAGGATTGTCCATCGAGTCACTCGGCGTCGCGACGAACAAGCACGAGGACAGGACCACGCCCGTCGAGCCGAGGATTTCTGCGGAGGTCGGACACGCGGTCGCAGGCATGAAGCGCTCTGACGCGAACGATCTCGTGAAGAAGCTTCTGACCAAATATGAACCGAAACTCACGAACCCACCGCTGGGCAGGAGCCTTTACGAGTGCTGGGACCCCGACGCCCGCATGCCCAGCAAGGAGTACAAAGGAGTCATCAAGAAGT
>CAYOXJ010000066.1:0-2001 GCA_964407905.1 uncultured Thermoplasmata archaeon | reverse complement strand
AGGCGCAGATGTCCGACCTTGGGCTTGAGCTGAAGCCCGAGATGTACTGACCTCTGTAGGACCGGGCTATCTCCATCTGCGTTCATCAATCTAGGCAAACGATATCAACGGGAACGTAGATTCAAGCCTCTGGACCGATGGACCAGAAGATTCACAAGCTCTTCTTGACCACCTGCGACCTCGAAGAGAAGAAAATGGTCAGCGCGAGCGAGTGCGATGCATGCCCCCATGGCAGCGTGATCGATAACAAGACGAGGGTCATATGTGCCGGCGTCGTGAAGTTCTTCGTAGTGCCATGCTACTACGACATGAGGTGCGCTGCGACGATCTATGACTGCGAGAGCTGTGGTTACGGAGAGATCGGGCCTGACAGGCTGAGGGTCTTCTGCAGCAGGATGTAGTATGCGGGATGATGCGAGGCTCGTGGGGCGTCCGTCCCTTTCAACGAAACGAACCCTGGACAACAGTATTATATAAAGATGCCCAACATATCGAATGCTCGGATGGGATGCAGGATTGGCCTCTGTCTCTAGCTCCAGCGTCATTGGCGCGGCTGAGCCCAGGCCCGGCAATGTCTACATGATAGAGGAGCGGCGGCCCAAGGTCAGCTACGAGCTGTTCGAGCAGACTCTGTCTTCCGGCTATGTGGGACTGATCATAACGAGGGATTTCCCGAGGAAGCTCGAGGAGGAGATGAATGTCGGCGCCTGCAGAGTCGTGTGGCTGACGAACCTTGTTGGTGAAGGCCGGATAAACCCGACGGCGATAGGGATTCTGATGGGCCAGATTCGGAATTTCATAGAGGGGCAGGCGAAGAGCGTCGTGCTCTTGGACGGGCTCGAGTACCTCATCACCCTCAACACCTACGACCGAATGCTCCAGTTCATGCATCAGCTCAAGGACATCGTGGTCACGAATGACAGCATGATGTTCGTTCCCCTCGATCCCAGGACCTTGTCCCAGAGGGAGCTGGCGCTCCTCGAGAGAAGCATGGAACCGCTCGTGCCCAGGCCTGAGAACGAGCCTCAGGATGAGTCGATGCTTGACACAGGTGAAGAGGGAGTTCTTAGGCTCCTTGGGGCGGGCCCGAGGTAGAACCTTTTTGTAGATTCACTAGCAAGAAGGGTTGCCGCGAATCGCGCTTTTATCGTTCAAGACGGAAGTATCGTCTCGAACCAGTCTGCCATCTGCCCGACATCCATGAACACCTCGGCGGATCCCGCTGCCCTCAGTGCCTCTGGTGGGACGTCCCCCGTCTCGACTCCCACGAACGCTACCCCCGCATTCGCCGCGCACTGCGCATCAATCGGGTGGTCTCCAACGAAGATGGTCTCTTCCTTTCTGACTCCCAGTGCATCCACGAGCTTCAGATAGGACTCAGGGCTCGGCTTCGGCTTCGTCCTGGAGTTCCTGCACTCAATCGAGTCGACCATGGGCAGCATGCCTGTCATCGAAAGCACCCTGGTCGCATACTCGCCACAGCCTCGCGTCAGAATCCCGATCTTGACATGTCTGGCTTTCAGCAAGCTAAGGAGCTCAAGGGCCCCCTTGATTGCCATAGTGTCGGAGATCTTCTCCAGCTCAACCGCGTCCATGATCTTGTCCATTTCTTCGAGCCTTCGAGAGACCTCCTCATCGGGGATTCCCCCGCGTCTCATCCTGTCCTCGAACCTGCCAAGTATTGCGACTATCGTCTCGTTGGGGCTGTAGAGTGACTTGTCGTCCCCGTAGGATCCGATTCTCTCGATCACCTGGGTCTTGAACTTGGCGTAGTCTACAGTCGACAGGATGAGCGTGTCATCGAGATCGAATACCACCGCTCTGATGATCTTGGGCAGCGTTATCCTCATGGCCGCTCAGTATCCCGCCTTCCTGAATAAACCTTTACATGGGCCGTTTGGCCAGCGGTTATTATCACGAGTGATTTCAAGGACAACATGTATATGAAGTGTCCAGAGCCATGATTCAGCCGAGAGATTGAAAGAGGGAGAATGAACTTTT
>CAYOXJ010000065.1:0-6923 GCA_964407905.1 uncultured Thermoplasmata archaeon | reverse complement strand
TATCCTGTCATGCCAGATGAATCTCCTCAGGACCTTCTTCAGGGTCCAGTACTCGTCATCGATGTGACGAACCTGGCCGGATCCGCCTGTCTCGTGGACCTCCATCAGCCTTCTCACGCACAGCCGCCTGACCTTAGCGAAATCCCTTTCCGTGTCGTCGAACGGGATGTTCATGCGAGACAGGTAGTAGTATTGCGTTCCGTTCACGTGGTCGAATATGCTCTGGATGCTGCACGGCCTCTCGCCGTAGAAGGTCCTCCTGATCCTTTCCGTGTCGACCCAGTCCTTGAGCTTTGCAGCGGAGTAGGTCCGGAGAAAGGTCTCGCCCGAGCACTCAACGAGATGGATAAGGTGATCGGACTCCTCCTCGAGCATCCCTTGCCTGTCAACATCAAGAAGGATCTCATTGTCCGCGTCCTCGACAGCCAGAGAGCTTACATGTCGCTGCGTGACGAAGGTTTCGAACCCGCCTCCTCTTTTCACCTGAAGCCACCTGAGATACGCTTCGACCTCTGAAGGCACCTTCGAAAGGGCCTCGTCTTCGGTTGCGCCTCGTACGTACGCTCCTGGCAGCTCCTCGACGTAGCCTATGAAGCCCTTTCCGTTCGTTTCAAGCGCGACCGAGACCCTGCTCCCGAGCTCGATGCCTTTCGCCACGGGTACCGTCCTTCCTGCAACCTTCTCAGGAGGATCGACGTATATTGTCGTTTCGAGGGTATGTGGATAGGAATACCGCTCTGATCGAAAATGAGCCCGGATGATTTGGATTTGAACCCGGAGACCCCTGCGCGGCCAACCCTGGAGTCCTGCATCCATGACAGTGTCTGCCTGTTCCTATGTTCTACAAGCGCGGAACGGAACCAACACCTTCTTTGTGAACGGCTCTGCCACGGCGGACAAGAACTACGACGATGAACCAGAACCTGAGCGTATCATGCAGAATCCATATTTAGGTTCCCATGCATCACCTTCTCCCAGGGAGGCATGGCATGAGAGTAGTACAGCTTGGGTGCGGGATTACGGGACTTGTCTGCGCTGAGCTCCTTTCGAGTAGCAGACTTGTCAGCAGCCTCATCCTCGCAGACGTGAGGACGGACGCAGCGCAAGCCTTCAAGGCCAGGATCGCATCCAAGAAGCTTCTCGTGAGACGAGTAGATGGCACGGACCCAAAGGAACTCAGATCCCTCCTGAGGGGGTGCAACCTCGTGGTCAACTCCATGCCCTGGGGCACGGGCGAGAGAGTGCTCAGGACGGCCGCAGCTGCAGGGGCGAACTATGTCGACTTCTCCATTGTCAGCCCGTCCCGCAGGGAGTTCGGCGGGCTCTCAAGGGCTTGCAGAGAGGCGGGCGTCACAGCCGTCACGGCCACGGGCGAGGATCCGGGCATATCCGACGTGCTCGCAGTCCACGCGGTGGGGAAGCTCGATTCCGCCTCTGAGGTCCATATCATGGACGGCGACACGGGAGCTGTTGAGGGCCAGGGCTTCTTCTGGTCCGTCTGGTCCCCTGTCGATCTCCTCTGGGAGACCACAGTCCCCGCGGCAGTGTACAGGAACGGGAGGATCGAGTACGTGCCTCCTCTCCACGAGAAGGAAATCTACGACTTTCCGCAGCCCTTGGGGCCCCTCCCTGTCTACAAGACGATCCACGAGGAGACCTTCCTGGTGCCCAGGTTCGTCAAGGGGCTGAGGCGTGCGGACTTCAGGATATCCCTCGATGACGGGTTCGTCGATGCTGTGCGCATGATCAGAAAGCTTGGGATGCACAGAGCCGACCTCGTCGATGTCAAGGGCGCGAAGGTGAGGCCCTTGGATGTCATAGCTGCCCTCATGCCCCGCCCTGTCGATCTCGCGGGCGAAGTGAAGGGGCACACCTGTCTCGTTGTCGAGGTCGTGGGCAGGAAGGGCGGGAAGAAGGCGAAGGTGAAGGCTTGGACCATGGCCTCTCACGAGGACGCTTACAGGCGGTTCAGGAGCAACGCAGCGGGCTATCTCGTGGGGCTTGGCGGAGCAGTGACAGCTGAGATGGTGCTCGAAGGCGACGTGGAGAAGAAAGGACTGCTCGTCCCGGAGCAGCTCCCGCCGGAAAGGTTCATCGAAAGGCTTTCAAAGAGAGGCCAGATGATACGCGAAGAAATCACAGAGCTCTGACCGCGACGACATGAGGGCCGAGGATGCCCTTAGGTCTCAGCTATTCACTGTCCTCATCCAGCCCCGAGACCCACGGACTGGGAGTTCTCTGACTCAGGCGCCCTTCTCCGGGCCATGGTGTCGCTGCCGCCGCCTTGTCATGATAATCGCGAGCAGGACCGCGCCTATCACTGGTATCAGCACGGTGCCGAACTCAGGTATCGGCACATCCGGGAAGGTGTCGACCAGATACACATCAAGCAGGTCCGAGAGGTTGACGTCCTTCGCGGGCAGCCAGTACGGGTCGAAGGTCCCGCCCGGGCCCTTGGTCGCATTCACCGGCAGGATTCCCATGTCATTGTACTCGGGCCATGGATCGTAGATGAGATACACGTCGTCCGAGAAGTCCGCGGTACCATTGTCATCGTACCCACCGATGACCTTCGCGTGTCCTTGGTTTGGCCTGTACGCATCCGGTGGATAGAATGGTGACTCGTTCTTGGGCCATCCGCCGTTGTCCAGCCAGAGCACTGGGTGCGAATTGTAGATGTACTGGTTCAGCATGGCAGCTGTCATCGCAGTGCCGTCGCTCTGGTTGTGCTGCGTTATGAGGGACCCCAAGGCCCATATCATGGACGTCTGTACCTCGGGGGCTGTCCCTCCCGCTCCGTGGAACATCCCGACACCATGGGTCTCGAGGTTCTTATTCAAAGGTATCTCGCCGTTCATGGTCTTGCCCGCATCGTAGATATCGTCCTGTTGTGTATTCACGAGCGGCATCCCCCTGTACGCGGCGATCATCGCGATGCTTCCGGGAGCACAGTATGCCGAACAGTGCGGGCAATCGTTGCCGTTGCCATATATGTTGTCGGGCCCCTTCGCATCGTTCGATGCGTGGGCGCCAGGAGGTGGCCCGCAGGGATTGCACGGCATGGCAGTGTCGTGGTGCTGAGCAACCAACATGATTGGCAATGTGAATGTGGCAAGTGTTCTCGATCGTTGGGGTTGATCCATACCGGATGGGATTGCTAAGAGCATAAGCAAGGCAGCGATGCCCACCGCGATCACGACCAATACACTTGTCTGCTTTCGCCCCACACGTTTCGAGGGCGGGCTTCTCGGCAGCTTGCGTCCTAGAATGGCTCCGTAATACGATTTCTCCTCCATCTGTCTCCCCACCGGGACCGCGGAAGAAATCGTGCACACAAGTAATAAACATTCCTAGTCGAGGCAGACGAGATGGCTATTCCGACTGAGATTCGTCAGGGCAATTCGGATTTGAACCGAGAGACGTCATACCGTATCCGAGATGGACGTCAATATCTCCAAAATAAGAAGACCAAAAAGGGGTTTATGGGCAGCGCCACCCGCTGTACATCAGGCCGGAGGCAGCTCCTTCCAGGCCAGCGTGATGTCGATGCCCTTCTTCATCCAGTAGCTCTTCCAGACGAAGTACCACGCCACTGAGAAGACCCACACGCCCAGGAATATCCACGTCGCGTAGTTGTGGATCCACTCTATGCCCTCAGTCGTCTCGAGCTCGTAGAGCAATATGCCTATGTAGATCAGATTGAGCGCACCAGCTATCGCAATGATTGGAATGCGGGCGATCCTCCATCTATAAGGCGACGCGTCCCAGATGACCCTGGCCTTCCTCACGTACGGGAAGAGCACGGCCGAGAGCGCCGTGACGCCCCAGACGGAGAGCGCCTCCAGGGCGGTGATTCCCAGGCCGTAGATGTACTCCGCATTGATGGCATACACGATGATGCCTATCTGGCTCGTAACGAGCAGGACGTAGTTCGTCTTGATCGCAACTGCGTACTTCGGGTTGACGTCCGTGAACCACATCGGGCCGAGGCGGTCCATGCCCCACGCGAACGACGCCCTGTTCCACGCCAGGTAGCCGAGAGGCATGTACAGCAGGTCGTACAGGATGAAGGTCATGCCCATGATGAACAGCAGCGCCTTGTTGTCCAGGGCCAGGACGGAGATCAGGGACAGGTAGTTCGCGCCTGCAGGGAGCGCGAAGCCGTCCACGACAGGATCGCTGCCGTTGTCAAAGAATGCAGCTGCCTGCATGAACTCTCTCCCCACCAGCCTCTCCATGCCCCAGAAGAACCAGAGCGCCAGGAGGCTCGGGACCAGCACGGCGAAGACCTGTCCGAGGATGATGTTCCTCTGAGGCCTCTTGACCTCTCCGCAGATGAATGTGATCATGTAGCCGTAAGCCATGACCCACGAGATCGCGGGGAACAGCATGAGCGTGGAGGTCCAGTCCCATTCTGTCGACGTGGCCGTGCCCATCTCGTTCGCCATGCCTATGTTGCCCTGTGCGATCGTGTCATCGTAGTTGTAGGATCCGTACTGTGCAGCAGCATCGTCGTACGCGCTGACGAAGTCGGAGTTCGAGTGGAATGTCATCACCGCTCCTGTGACGAACAGGCAGAACGTGGCGGCGAACATGATCACCTTCTGCCACGTGAGGTAGTGCTTGAGCCCGAGCGAGACGATTACGAACCCCCAGAGGTTCACTATGGAGCCGACAACGAGCAGCCCCCAGGCGGTGCTGCACCAGGATGTATCCCACCCCATCAGGCCGCCCAGGATCACGAGGCCAGGGTCCGCAACCCAGGGCGCGAGCAGCGCGTTCCAGAAAGTCATTATGAAGCCGGCGTTGGCCATGCTCACCGCGACGCCCACCGTCGGGTGTATGATCCTCGAGTTCGGGATGTAGTCGCCCCCGCTCCTGGGCATCGATCCCCCTAGCATGCCCCAGACGAGAGAGACGCCAAAGATGCATAAGAGCATGCTCAGCAGCGTGCCGGCGACGAGGTTGCCTCCGGGGGCTAGGTACAGCCCCCAGCTCGTCGCGGACCAGATGCCTATCGCAACACCCACGTTCATGAAGCCGACGCCGAAAGTATCCAGAAGAGATGCTTCTCTTACAAGCCCACTTGCCTTACGGGCAAAAACCTCTGCCACCCGAGTCCCCCCTAAGCTCCCATGCGCTAATCGCAATGGGTCGACCCCGAATCGATTTCGCGGTACTTAAGGGTGCTAGGTTTCTTTGTCCATCTATGTTCATTGGCACCACTCTATGATTGAACTAGTGTGCGCAGCCTGCTCAGCCGAGAACCGTCCCCTACGTAACTGCGTCCAATGGCCAGTGTTCGTGAAAGAGGAATGCTCCCGGTTTCAGAATGATCTCTTCTCCACCTTTCGGATGGCCTCCAGGATCTCCTCTGGCTCGACCTCCTCGGGCATGTTCTGTATGTCCGGGTCCCTCTTGGCCGCGTGCTCGGCCGCGAGCCTCAATGCGGCCTCAGAGGGATTGCCAAGGTCCTTGAGGGTTGTGGGGAGCCCTACCTCCTCGCAGAACCTGATGATCCTGTTCAGCTCCTTCGCGGGCCTCTTCTCGTATGCCGCATGGACGATGGTCGTGTACGCCACGATCTCGCCGTGCTCGCCCCGAACTTCATGTATGATGGTGAGGCCGTTGTGCAATGCATGTGCGAGCGCTGTCCCGGAGTTCTGGAATGCCAGAGAGGAGATAAGCTTGACCGTCTCTATGATGTCCTCGACGTCCTTCGTGATGTCACCTTTCTTGATGTCTCTGAGGGCAGCAGCTCCATTGGTCACTAGGCTGTCGTAGCAGGCATTCGCCAGGACAAGGGCTGAAACAGACGGAGCCTCCTTGTCACGCTTCTTCAGCCTAGCCTTGGCGTACGCTTCCGCCTCGAATTTGCACGCAAGCGCGTCTCCCATGCCCTGCACTATGAACCTGAACGGAGCCCTTGCCAGAATCTCAGTATCCTCGATAACCACCTCCGGGTTTCTTGGGAGCTTTATCACGTCGACGTACTCGTGGTTCTCAGTGTAGACGACCGACTCGTCGCTCGCGTCCGCGTTCGTAGCACACTGTGTGCCCACGGTGATGATCGGCACGCCAATCTTCATCGCTGCCGCCTTGGCCGTGTCCATCGCCTTTCCTCCGCCCACGCCGATCACGAACTCAGCTTTCCGACGCTTTCCCTCTCTCGCCAGCTCGTCAATCGCCTTGTACGTGCACTCCTTGACCGCATCTGTCCACGAGACGATCTCCACGTCCTCCGAAGCGAGGGATTCACGAACTTGCTTCTCCGTGATCGACAGCGCGATCTTTTCGCCGATGACGAACGCCCTCTTGCCCAGCGCACTCGCGCGCTGTCCGATGCAATCGAGGGCGCCCCTTCCCTGAATGTAGACTGAGGGCATCAGCATCTTTCTGTCAATGGCCATGTTGATTCCTCCTATCCCGTCCTCCGAGAGATAATCTCTCGTAGACAATAAACCTCCTGATGATCTGCTAGTTGCCTCATCTTGCTCCAGGTCGCTGGGGTTAATGAGTGTCCTCTCCGAAGGAGCCTATTTGCCGGAGATTGACGATACACCCGCGATTGGGGGAGCGAACATGGCGCTTGCGAGATTGAACTTTCTCGACAGAACAGAGGAGGACCTTGTTCACGAGAAGAGCCTGGAGTGCTTGGAGAAGATCGGGGTGTTGGTAAGGAGCCATTCCATCCTCAGCATGCTCGGGAAAGCGGGCGCATCGGTCGACCTCAAGACCGGCATCGCCAAGATTCCTGAGTCGCTCGTGAAAGAAGCTCTCGAGCGGGCACCGAAGCGGATCCGTCTCTGCGCGAGGAATCCGAAGCATGATCTCCCGATTCCGGTCGAGAGCTGGCCGTTCGTCTCGACTACTGGCCTGGGAGTCTATGTCAAGGACATGGACACTGGTCAAACTCGGCCTTC
>CAYOXJ010000064.1:0-6946 GCA_964407905.1 uncultured Thermoplasmata archaeon | reverse complement strand
GTGCTGTACAGCACTGTGGGCTCGCCGATGGACCTCCGGACGGGTGGATACGGTGGCGGCGGCAGGCCGGAAACAGCCCTCATGAACGCAGCTGGCGTGCAGCTCTCGAAGAAGTATGGGATTCCTTCATCGCCCGGCTCGATGGGCTCGATGTCAAAGATGATCGGGCCATGGATTGGCCACGAACACACCCTCGTGCCGCTGACTATGGCGATGGTGGGCGGCGACGTGCTTAATGGCATCGGCATGCTGGAGGGCTCAAAGGTGCTCTCCTTCGAACAAATGATGATCGACCATGAGATTGCAACTGCGATCCTGCGCCTGATCTCAGGATTCTCAGTGAACGACGAGACCCTGGCGCTGTCCATGATCGGAAGAATCGGGCCAAGGGGCAGCTTCCTCCAGGAACCTCACACATACAAGCACATGAAGGACTTCTGGGATCCGACGCTGACGGACCTCAGGCCCTACGACGTTTGGAAGGCGAGCGGCGCGGAAACCACGGAGCAGGTCGCGAGAAGAAAGGCGAAGGAGATCCTTGCGAAGCACAAGCCGACCTCGCTAGATCCATCGATAAGCAAGCAACTCAGCACAATGATCGCGGAGGCCGAGAAAAAGCCATTCCCGAAGGGCACTTCAGAGAACTGGTAGAGGGTGAAGAGATGAGCAAAGCACGAATAAACATGTTGTCCAAGTCTGAGTTGGAACAATTGCACGCAGCTTCGCTCAGGATTCTCGAGAGGTCAGGCGCCCTTGTCCGAAGCTCTCTTGCGCTTGACCTGCTGAAGAAGGCGGGGGCCAAGGTGCTTGAGAAAGAGATGCGAGTCTATTTCCCGGAGAGCCTCGTAAAAGAGGCGATCAAGAACGCTGCAAGGGAGTTCGTCCTTGGGGCCAGGAACCCGAGACACGACTTGAGGATACCTTCAGGCGGATTTCCGTTTCTTTGCACCGACGGTTTTCCGGTGGCGATCAGAGACAGCGACACGCTCGAGAAGAGGCCAACCACGAGGAGGGATCTCGAGAAATGGGCAACTCTTGCTGATGCGGTGTCCACTGTGGACTTCCTCTGGCCCTCCACCACGCCCACAGACCTGCCGACACATCTTCAGCTGATCGGTGGCCTCAAGACCTCCTATGAGAACACCGAGAAACATGTCCAGTACCAGGCGTTCAGCGGCGAGGAGGCCCGGCTGGAGATAGAGATGGCGATCGCAATCGCTGGCGGCGAGGATGAGAATCGGAAGAGACCGCACTTCTCAAGTGTGCAATGCATAGTCGCACCGCTCCAATATGACGAAGGTTCCACGGATGCGGTCGTGGAATTCGCGCGTGCTGGGATACCCGTTGTCGCCATGACCATGGTGACTCCCGGGATGACAGGCCCTGTGACTTTGGCAGGCACCGTTGCCCTTGCGAATGCCGAGGTTCTCGCATCGTTGACAATATCGAACGTTGCGACGAAAGGCCCACGTGTTCTGTATTGCTTCGTCTGCGCGCCGCTTGACATGAAATCGGGCAGCTTCGCATCAGGATCGCCTGAGTACGGCATTCTTGAACTCGCAGGATCAGAGCTGGCGAAGTTCTATGGCCTCCCATCGATGATGAGTGGTTACGGATCCTCTGCGAAATCGCCCAGTGTTCAGGTCGGCTTGGAGAAAGCAGCAACTACCGTGCCAGTCGCCCTCTCAGGATGCGACCTGCTCACTGGGATCGGAGGACTCAACGATGCAGCGTTCGTGTCTATGGAGGAGCTGTTGATCGATGCTGAGATATGGGAGGATGTCAAGAGGACTTGGCAGGGAATGGAAGTGAACGACTCCGAGATAGCTATGGAGATCATCGAGAAAGTTGGTCCGAGGGGGCAGTACCTGAATCATCCGCACACGTTCGCCAACTTCCGCAGGTTGCACATATCGAAGTACGGCGACAGATCCAGCTACGCTGCCTGGGAGGCATCGGGCAAGAAGGATATGGTCGCAACGGTCCAGGCAGAAGTCAAGAGAATTCTCGCAAGCCACAGGGCTGCGCCGCTTGAAAGCAAGGTCAAGCAGAAGTTAGAGGACATTGAGAAGAGGGCCGCAAGGGCTCTTGTCTGAAGACTCGAACAGGAGAATGGTGCAAGAGGTTTCGAGCGGTTTGAAGAAGACTCCGTTCACTCGAGGCCTGTCTTCTTCTCTTCTCTTGCAGGAGCGCCCTCAGCGATGCCGCCCTCTCTTCGTCTCTTCATCAGCATGAGCACGGCTACCACTGCTACGATGATAGCCACCGCTGCGATAGCACCAAGCACAACGGTGCTCGACACGCCGCCACCTCCGCCGCCCGTGGGCTCTAGGACCAAGAACAACGCAGATGGCCCCAAGTACAGATCGATTGTCCTGCCCGGGTGGCTCACCGGGTCGCCCCAATTTGTGAAGTGCATCTCTGTCCAAGCGTACAGCGCATGTGGGTACGACAGACATATCATCCCTGACGATTCGTACCATATCCTCTCCATCTCGAACACCGTCGCCTGCCGCTCTGCTCCATCCTGAGACATCTGGACTAGATACAGCTCGTCATACGTGGTGTTGGACCAGAACGGATCGTTCCAACCCCAGTACTGGTCAGTCGTCATGACCCCCAGGATATAGGTCGGATCCATGTCGCCGCTCCAGTACCAGATATATGAGTCATGCGCAGCTTCGTAGTAGACCAAGGTTTCCAACGCGCTCTCATCGATCGGCTCGATGGACGCCTTGACGCCCACCTCTGCCCACATCTCCTTGATGTATGGTGCTGCAGCCATGTCCTCCGGGTTGTCGTTCCTGACATTCAGCTTGAAGCTCAGCGGGGTGTTCATCGCTGCATACGGATTGTCAGTCCTGTTCACCAGCCTCACGCCATCGTTGTTCCACTTATCGTAGCCGGACTCATTGAGCAACTCGTTCGCACGAGTCACATTGTAGTTCAGAGACTCTTCAGGTGTTGCTTCCCAGAAGAACTCAGGAACGACGGGCGGTGGCAATGCGTAGCCGACATCCGCGTAGCCTCTCCAAACGGTGTCGATTATGTACTGCTTGTCGATTGCCAGATGAAGCGCTTGTCTGAGATTCTCATCCAGGAGCAGAGGGTTGCCTCGGGAACCTGGGTCGTTGAAGCAGTTGAAACCGAGGGTGCTCTGGTAGTACCTCTCAACTGCTGCCGTGAAGACGCCCGGCTCCGTCTTCAAAGCCTCATAGGTCAACGGCGGGAACTTGGCAACGTCGATTTCTCCATTCTTGAGCGCCTCAGCCATGATTTGATCGCTTCCGTAGAAAACGAAGACCAAGCGATCGTACGCGACTGGACCGTCAAAGTAGTCCGGGTTCTTTTCCAGCACGACATACTGATCCTTCGCGAACTCAACGAACTCGAAAGGTCCGCTGCCAATCGGATGATCATTGGTCACGGAGTTCTGTATCTCGCCTGCAGTGTACTGTCCCCATATGTGCACCGGAACAATCGGTATGACTAACGCATCTGCATGCACGCTGGGCAGCTTGAGGTAGACCTCCACTGTGGTGTCGTTTATCGCCCGGGCGAACGACGCCATCCTGAAGTTGATGTACGGAGAGAAACCCCACATGGACTCGTTGAGGTTGACATTGATGCTGAACGCCACGTCCTCTGTAGTGACCAGTTCTCCGTCATGCCATCTCGCCCCCTGAACGATATTGTACCGCCAGACCTTGTTGGCTCCCTCATCGATACTCGGGGTTGCGAGATCGTCTGCCTCGGCCCATCTGTCGACCTCCCAGCTTGTCGCAATCGAGGGCGTCGGCTCGAGGTTCTCGTCATATCTTATCAGCCGGTCATAGATCTGGCCGAAGACAGTGTAGTCCGAGTCCTCGTACGCATTGTACGGATTCAGATTGGTGGCGGCCTGCAACATTCCCACCCTGAGCGTCGTGGGTTCCTCAGCAGCCATAGCACTCAAAGACACGAAGACACTCTGCACCACGATCACGGCGCTCACAAGCAACGCCAAGCTCATCAAGATGCGCCTCAATAGAGTCCCCCTCACACTCGATTCCTCCTGCAATCCCCTTGCTTTGGAGCATGCGCCATGCGGACAATGCATGGAAGAAATCGCGATGTCCAGCAGGCTGTGAATGTTCATCAGCATATAATAAGACTTCTTCCAGACGAACCGTAATTGGAAGGCCTCCGACGTTGCTGCATTCCAATTGGCAATTAGTCAATCCTTTATAGCAGACGGCATATTAGTGCCCGGGGAAGTTGAGGCTGGGCATGGCTCTCTGGCAGAGGTCATTCTTCCCACGGTGAAGGGTCGACTAACATGCAGTCTAGAGCGATCCTGCTCAGAAAGATTGTAAATTTGATCATCCTGCTCTGGGCTGTCTGGACTCTCAACTTCTTCCTTTTCCACATGCTTCCTGGGGACCCTGCTCAGGCCCTTGTGGGCCAGAGAATTCCGAAGGAGATGGTCGATGAACTCAAGCACAGCTTTGGCCTTGACCAACCCCTCTGGCGGCAGTATTTCACATCTCTGTACTCGGCAACGAAGGGAGACCTGGGCTATTCGTGGTTCTACGACAAGCCGGTAACAGACGTTGTTCTCTACAGGCTGCAGTACACTCTCCTTCTGGTCGGCGTCGGAACGATATTCACTGTCATGATAGGAGTCTACCTTGGAATTGCAGCCGGTTCAAGGAGGGGCGAGGCGCTAGACGTTGCCATCGTTGGCTCCTCGCTGGCGTTCTATGCGATGCCTGCATTCTGGCTGGGCATGATACTGCTGATGGTCTTGGCAGCAGACCTGCAGCTGTTCCCTCTGAGCGGGTTCAGGAGAATCGGCGCCATTGACCAGGCTTTATCCGAAGCAATTGTAGACGTTCTTTGGCACATGGTCCTCCCAGTGGCCACATTCGTGCTAGTTAGCATGTCCGAATTCGTCCTGATGATGAGGAACGCGTTGGTCGATGTTCTGACGGAAGACTACATCGTCACCGCGAGGGCCAAGGGAGTCGCGCCAAGTCTGATAGTGAGGAAGCACGCTGTGCCGAATGCGCTGCTGCCCACAATCGCCACCACCGCGATGTTCATTGGCTGGATGGTCACTGGGGCAATCATGATAGAGGTGGTCTTCTCCTGGCCCGGGATCGGGAGGCTCACTTGGGACGCGCTGAGCGTCAGGGACTACCCGGTTCTGCAGGGCATATTCCTCGTGGTTACGCTCGCCATGCTCATCGCGAACTTCGTTGCTGACATCATCTACACCTACATTGACCCGAGGGTGAGAATATGAGGTGGCGCATCGGCGGCTCCCATGAAAATGATTTGCCCCGAGGCAAGCAGGAGCCATTCCGAAGAAGTGTCAGGGCAGAGAAGCTCAGGATGACGGCTGCAAAGACGAAACGCATCTGGGAAAGTTTCTCAAAGAGCAGGATGGGCATGCTTGGCCTCTCGATCCTCATAGCCTTCATCGCGCTGGCGCTGCTTGCGGAACCGCTGTATAACCTTGGCCTCATCCAGAATCCGAACAATGTCATGGAGTCAAGCGACCCAACCCAGGCTCTATTCCCGCCTTCACCAGAACATCTTCTCGGAACTGACGAGAAGGGCAGGGACGTTTTGAGCGAGCTGTTCTTTGGATCGAAGAATTCGCTCATCGTTGGCTTCGCGGCAGCGCTGATCACAATGGTCCTCGGAGCGGGGATAGGCCTTCTGGCAGGCTCCTACGGCAGGGGAGTCGACGAGGTTCTGATGAGATCGACGGACCTCTTCCTCGTCATCCCTTGGCTGCCCTTCGCAGTGATCCTCGCAACCTTCCTTCCGCCCGAGAACAAGCCTTCCATGTTCAAGATAATCATAGTCATCGGGGTCACCAGCTGGCCCGCGACCGCAAGGATTGTGAGAGCACAAGTACTGTCCATCAGGGAACGCGCTTTTGTCGAGCGCGCCACTGCTGTGGGATCGGGCAAGATGCACATAATGAGAACACACCTCTTGCCCAATGTCTTCCCACTGGTCTTCGCAAACGCAATTCTGAGCGTCTCGTATGCGATTCTCTCGGAGGCCTTCCTCTCCTTCTTCGGACTGAGCGATCCGTCGAAGATCACATGGGGGCTCATGCTTTACAACGGCTTCAACTTTGGAGGTTTTGCCCATGAGGCCTACTGGTTTGTGCTGCCGCCTGGCCTCTGCATCATATCGGTCGTCCTCGGCTTCACCTTCGTGAGCTACGCATTGGACGAGATACTGAACCCGAAGCTCAGAAGAAGATAGGCCTTCCTCACTTGCCGGCTTTGATCTCCTTCTTCACCATCTGCTCCAGGCAGCGTACAATATCGGAGGCCAAGGGATTCCTTGGCGGCCTGCTAGCAAGTCCATCTGCCTTGGCTTTCGCACGCCTAATAACGCCTGTTGGCCCCTCCGCCATCCACCTAACGAAGCCCTGTCGTTGTCCCAAGGTGGGCAACCAGAGCTCTTTTCGGAATCTGGCCAGGGTTTCTCTGTGACTTAGAAACATGCCGCCTGGGCCAACTTCTTTCAGGCTCTCCAATCCAAGGGATTCCTGCGAAGCATCAACGCCCCGACGCATGCGCATTACGAATGTCCACATCTCGATGTCCAACACCGCCTCTGCCATCGACATGCATTTCGCGTCGTCGAGCCCGCCTATTCCAGTCACGATGTCCGTCCTGGATAGGGCGGAGGGAATCATCGTAGCGATCTTCTCGTAGGCTGCTTGTATCCCGGGCATCTTCGCACTGGTCCCAAAGCCGCCCTCCATGCTCGGCAGATCAAGATGCTTCGCGACCTCGGCTGCCGCCGCGTTCCCAATGGCGTTCTCGGGCGATCCTGAGGCCCAGGTGCCCGTCTGCATGTCCACGGGACCTGTGAGTATGCAATGGAAGACCGGCGATCTCTTCTTCACGAGCTGAGAGATCGTCAGCCCGCCTAA
>CAYOXJ010000063.1:0-6971 GCA_964407905.1 uncultured Thermoplasmata archaeon | reverse complement strand
GAGAGCGGCGGCGATCTCCTCGCCCTCTTCGAGACTCTTTTGAATGTCCTTTCCGCGAGGAGCATCCTCTGGTCTTCCCTTTGACAGCACACCAACTTTGAGCTTCCACTGTGCAGATGCGAAATATGAGATCGTCGACTTTGCCAGCTCAACTCTTGATCGCTTGGTCTTTCCTTCATCAATGCCGACGGGGGTGAGCATGAACGGCTTTCTATTGTGATCCTCGAGGATGGCGGTCCGCATGACCTTATCCATCGCGAAGGCCTGCTTGATCTCTCCTAAGGTCGAGGACGAACTCAAGACGCCTCTCACCGCGGCGTCTAGCTCATTGTCTCTGAGGGCTGAGACCAACTCCTTGGGATCTTCAAACCTTCGGATCTCAACTCCGCTGCCAGCGGACCCGAGCTGATTCTCAGCCACAACAGCGCTGCTCTCCGAAAGGCCTATTCCGACGATTTGTGAGCTGTTGCACCCAAGAGCGAGCAGGCCGCGGAGATCGATCAGCTCGAACAGGCCCCCTCAGATCTCGTCCTCGGTCATCTGGTCGAAAGTGTAGTTCTCCCACTTTCGTACGCCCAGAACGATCTCGAGCTCCTGAGGCGTCAGCAAGGGCTTGTCGTACATCGCGACATCGTCGATTGCTATTCTAGGACATGCCGTCGAGACATAGGCGTCGAACCCCAAGGATCTCAGCTTCTCTGGATCGAATTTGTCCATCAGAATGAGCGCTGCGTCCTTCTTCTTCCAACGCAACAGCTTCCTCAGCTCCCTCGCTCGTCTGATCCGCCGCTGCCCGACCTTCTCGCCGACGATTATCCCAAAGGTCCTCGCCTTCTCCGCCTTCTCGATGACTGCGTGCCTTTGCCTCAGTATCTTGTCCTTGACCTGGTCGATCTCCCTCGGCTCCTCAAGGTTTGGATCGAGCACGACTACTTTCCTCCCAGTTGCCAAGTGGACCCCGATCGCGTGGAAGGCGCCGCTGCCAATCAGAAGGTAGCTGTTCACGTCCTTCTGGATCGATGTGGCCGCGCTGTAGTTGCACCCGAGTATTTCGCCGAAATGAGATATTCGGCCGTCGCCCTCGCCGAGCTTGGCCTTGATACCCATGCTCTCGAGCCCTTCGATGACTTCGTCGAGCTCAGCAAGATGTTGCGAGCTCGCGAGGACACCTACTGGCTCCTGAAGCATCCCGACGGATTTCCTCAATTGGTCCGCCAAGGGCACCTTCGATCTTGCGGGGACGAATAGAACTGGTTTCGAGAACTTCAGAGATGGTATGGGGGAATGGCCGACGTTGACTATCACATCTACCATATCGAACAAGGAGCTCGGCACGTCGCAGGCACCAAAACACGGCTCCGCAACGACCAGAACCTCGGCCCCTGCCTTGCTCTCGAGGTCCTTGGCAATCTGATAGGCGCGCCTCTTGAGGCCCTCAGGCACTTGCAGAGCGATCATTCTCGCCTTCAGCCTCTTGATCTCCGACACGGCGCCAGTTGTATCGATGTCGTACATACCAGAGGTTCCAACCATTCGGGTTCCAGCACCCAGAAGCCTTCTTCCAAGGGCCGACCGATGGGAGTAGAGAGGATGGCGATAAAAAACATTGTGCGATAGCAGTGAGGATCTGCCCAGTTCACCCAGCTGCAGGCTGACCGCGCTCGATCTCAATGTAGCACGGAGAAGGCAATTTGATGGCTGCTCTCTTCAGGGCGAGCTTCGCAGTTATGAAATGGACCTGGCTCGTCTCGAGCGTCATTATCTCTTGGTCCGCGTTCACCCTGGCCGCAGTGCCCACGGCCTTCCCGAACGCGTGTCTCATGCCATCTGAAATGCGGTCCGCCCCTGCGCCCGTGGCAAGCTTGTTCTCCCTCAGAACGTTGTGCGGGTAGACTCGAATCTTCAAGTGATACCCTGTCTGGCCAATCTTCTTCGCCAAGAACCTGTTGGCGGAGATACGCGCGGCCTCCAGTGCGATGTGCCTTATCTGGCATTGCTCCGTCACGCGCAGAGTCATCCGAACAGGGTAGTCTCCCCTTGCGCCGTGTTCGAACTGGGTGATCCTAGAAGTGGGAACCCCGCCCATGTACTCCTTGCGGCAGTACGCCTGCCCTTTAATCTGCCGGTACATGCTTCCAGGCTTGCGAGACATCAGATCACCAAATGCGTTTTCCCAGCTCAGGTTTGCGGAGATAATGGTCATCATATTTAAACCTCTCTGAGCTGAGCCATGTCGCATCTGCGCGTTGATGTGCATGCTGGCTTAGCCCGAAATGACCACCAATCATTATCTAGATTCACCGTGATTCAAGGCCCATGGGCAGGAGACATCTGGGCAAGAAAGATGCGAAGGAAATTGCCAAGGAGCGCATCGACAAGCTCTTCGAGCTCGCGAAGACAGAGGCAAAGGATGGGCACGACGAGAGATCAAGGAGATATGTCACGCTTGCTCTCAGGATCGGCGAAAGACACAAGGTCCGCACGGAACACAAACGCTCATATTGCCCCACCTGCCACTCGTTCTTCCTGCCCCCGAGGAACGTGAGGATCCGCACGGGCAAAGGGAGGATTTCGATGACTTGCCTGGTCTGCGGTCACATCCTGAGATATCCGATCGCCAGGATTGCGTGAGGCTGAAGCATTTGGACAGAAGGCGAGCAATCGAGCTGCGAGGAAGGGCGCAGATGCTCCAGGCAACTGTCCACGTCGGAAAGGAAGGCGTCTCGAGCACTGTCCTACAGGAGCTGGAAAGACAGCTCAAGAAGAACAAGCTGGTCAAGATCAAGCTTCTCAAATCGGTCGAGGCCAACAGGAAGGCGGTCGCCGAGGAGTTGGCAGCGAAGACCTCTTCGGTCCTTGTGGAGATGAGAGGAAGAACTGTCGTGCTGGCGAAGGAATGACCTGACCAGATTTTAAATACAGACTTGATGATTGGCTGGAAAAGAGGACGTGGTCGGCTTGCTTGATGCGAGACTCATAAGGGACAACGAGAGCGCGGTCAGGAAGGCGCTTGAGAACAGACGCTACGACCTGTCCGTCCTCGAGAATTTCCTCGAGCTTGACAAGAGGTGGAGGGCGCTGACCGAAGAGGGCAATGCCCTGAGAAAGAAGAGGAACGAAGTCTCGGAGGAGATCCCAAAGCTGTCGGAGAGGGAGAAGCAGGCGAAGATTGCAGAGATGAGAGAGATAGCGGACAGGATTAAGTCCATCGAGAGCGAAGTGAAGAAGATAGAGGTGGACAGAGACGATCTTCTGCTCAACATTCCCAACGTTCCAGATCCGACTGTCCCTGTGGGCGATGCCGACGCAGGAGACAGGGTCATCAGGACCTGGGGGACGCCTCGAAAAGCGGATTTCAAGTTGCTCAGTCACTGGGAGATTGGCGAGAAGCTGGACATAATCGATTTTGACAGAGGTGCCAAGATCACGGGCACAGGATTCTACGTCCTCAAGGGCGACGGAGCGAGGCTTGAGAGGGCACTTGTCAACTACATGCTCGATCTGCACCGCGACCAAGGTTACAGGGAGCTCTTCCCTCCGGCGATAGTCAACAGAAAGAGCTGCGTCGGCACGGGACAGTTGCCAAAGATGCAGGAGGACATGTACTGGGTCGAGAGGGACGACCTATGGCTTAATCCAACAGCCGAGGTTCCGGTCACCAACCTGTACGCCAACGAGATTCTCGACAGGAAGCAACTGCCGATCTATCACACGGCCTATCTGCCCTCGTTCAGGCGTGAGGCGGGGAAACACATCGAGACGAAGGGCATAGCACGAGTCCACCAGTTCAACAAGGTGGAGCTGGTCAAGTTCGTCTTGCCTGAGACGTCGCAGAACGAGCTCGAGACCCTGCTGGCAGACGCGGAGGCCGTAGTCCAGGGGCTGAAGCTGCCTTACAGGATCAGGCTGCTGTGCACGGGCAGCCTGGGTTTCCACTCGTCCAAGACCTACGACATCGAGACCTATGCTCCCGCCATGGACCAATGGCTCGAAGTATCCTCATGCAGCGATTTCAAGGACTTCCAGGCCCGCAGGGCCATGATCAAGTTCAGGAGAGAGCCTCACCTGAGAAGCGAGTTCGTTCACACCCTGAATGGCTCTGGAATTGCACTTCCAAGGACGATGGCCACGATTCTTGAGCACTGCCAGAACAAGGACGGCAGCGTGACCGTTCCGGAGGTCTTGAGACACTACATGAAGGGCACAGAGCTCATTGGCTGAGCGCTCCTCAGCAATGGGCCCTTTTCAATCGTGAGAATCAGCGCTGATTGCCAGCTAGGACACTATATAACCTACGCCGTGGGTTGAAGATTATTGCGATGTCAGAACCGCCGCAGAACATGGATTTTGTGATTCTTGTCGGGAAGGCCTTTCTACGGGAGCTCGAGGCGGGCAGAAGAGACACTGCGATAGCTTTTGGCAGGGCATTCCTTCTCACGCTTGGCATGAGGGGGCCTGAGGAGACGAGCAGAAGCCACTTGGGCCATGGGAAGCCTCTGAACGAGCACCCAGTCGCTGCATGAGCTCGCGCCCGAAGCCGCCGTTGCGCTCACGTTCGCAACAGCTTATGGCCGCCCCGCTCCAGCGTTTTCCTGAGCGCGCTCGGAGCGAACAGGGCTGTGACGAGGCCCATGAACACGACGACCGAATACACCTCCGTGTCGATGATCTCGCTTGCGAGGCCGAAGTACGCAATCACGAGGGCGATCTCCAGCCTCGGGACCATTCCAACGCCCACTGCGAAGGAATCCCACCGGTTCATGCCGAACAGTCTCGCTGGGAGACCACAACCTACGATCTTGGTAACGACCGCTATGACCGTCAGCAAGAGCCCGAAACCAATGGTCTGCCATATCTCTCCCACGTTCACCATCGTGCCCAAGGACACGAAGAAGAGCGGAACGAAGAGGGCTTCGAGGTACTGCATCCCCTTCCTGAAACCATCCTTGAGCGCGGATCCGGAGAACGCCGTGCCCGCAACAAAGGCTCCAACGATATAGGAGATCTGTATCAGCCCCGCGATGAAAGCGTAGAGGAACGCGATGGCAAGCGCGAGTATGAAGCCGCTCATGGGCAGCTTTCTGCGATATCCCGATACCTGCACATTGAAGACCAGCTTCACCAGGAAGTGCGATCCGAGCCACGCCCCGATCACGATGAACAGGATGGCCCCCACGAGGATGAGCGCGATTCCCGTCGCATCCAGTGAACCAAGAGTGAGGCCGTTCGAAATGCTGAGCACGACCATTCCCAGGATATCGTCCACCACTGCTGCGCCGACGATGGCATACGCCACTGGTGTGCCGATGAGGCCCAGCTCAGAGGTAACGCTTGCGGTGACCGCAACGCTCGTCGCAACCAAGGTGGCGCCGATGAAGATCGCATCAGCTTCTTCGTATCCCATGAGGACCGAGATCACATAGCCAGCGACCCATGGAAGCGCAACCCCTCCGGCTGCGATCGCGATGGATTTGCGCGTGTAGATCTCTTTCAGCTCGCACTCAAGGCCGATCATGAAAAGAAGCACAATCGCCCCGAGCTCAGCAAGCAGCATCACGGACTCGGGCAACCCTGACGCAGAATCGCCGGTCGGTTCTATGATATTCAGAATGCTTGGGCCTATGACCACGCCGACTACGATGTATCCAATGACCTTCGATTGGCTGAACCTCGCAAAGACGAAGCTCGCGAAGAGCGACACAACCAACAGGAAGGTCAGCTCGAACCACACCTGTGCAAGCAGGTCGTCCAGCAGGGATGCAACGGAGAGGCCCATGGGTGATCTGTAATCGGATACATCATGGACATTTATTTGTTTCGCGACGGCTCAGAGACCATGCACCCGTGCCCTCACGATCCAAAAGTCAATGAGGTCCCCTGTATCCTTGGCAAGGAAGCCCATCGCGAAGGCTCTTGGCACCCCCTCGAGGTAGGCCCCGAATTCCACGCTCCAGTTGCCCCAGTCACGGCCAGCCAGCTTCCCCAGAGCTGGCAAGTTCGGTGATACCGATATCACATATGCATACTCCACGCCAAGGTCGCCAACCGCACCGAGCAGGCGCACCATGTTCGGGACACCTGCGCGGGCGAGCACCTCGAAGCTGATGTAGAGGCCCGAGAAGACGGCCTTCGGAAAGGCGGGATAGGCGATCGGGTTCGTGGGACGGCCCAGGTTCACAACGAATGTTGCGAACGTGTGGATCAGCCATCTAATGAGGTCTGTGATCGCGGTGCCAGAGACGAAGAAAGAAGTCCTGAAGCCTGCGCCCACCGAACCCGTCGCGTCGTTGAGCGTGACCTCGATGTAGAATATGACCTCATGTATGATCTCGCGGACCAGCGACAGAAGATTCTCTATGAAATTGTGCAGCACGCGCTTCGAGAAGAGTATCAGGAAATCTAGAGAGGCGTGCACCTCGGAGAGACTGGTCTCCACGAAGGCCTCTCGGAACGCCTCGAAAAGCGATTTCGCTATGAAGTCGGAAGTCGCGAGCAACACGGGCACACCATTGGACATGCCCATGCTTCCTTCTCTGAAGACCCATCGAGGACCGCCATCCCAGCTGCGCTGGTTTGTCCTGTCATCGTCTCCGGTATCGGAGAGCACGGGCGTCACGTCGACCGTGGCACCTGTCGCATCCAGCAGAGCTACCGCGTCTCCATCATTGAAAGGGTCCCCTGCATTGCCGTTGTCTATCGACGCCTCAGGAAAGGTGAAGACCAGGAGGCCGTTCGCAGGGATCGTTCCTTTGAGGTCGAGAGATGCTGTCCTGCCATGCACGGTCGCGAGCTTCCACCCGTCAACGGACTTTGGCTCCCCCAGTGGGTTGTACAGCTCGACCCACTCCCTCCCTGCATCGTCGCCTTGCGGATTCGATTCGAACTCGTTGATCACTATGTCCGTCGGGAACGGCGGGGAGTACTTCAGGGCCATGCCGGCTTCCACACAAGCTGAGAGTCCCAGCACAGGT
>CAYOXJ010000062.1:0-7000 GCA_964407905.1 uncultured Thermoplasmata archaeon | reverse complement strand
AGGGCCCGGTCCACTTCGCCCGAGGCCTTTGCCTTCAGCACGGAGGCGATGATCCTCATCATGTCCCCGGGCGGTATGTAGGTAGAGCCCCAGATCGACTCGCCCATGTCCGATAGAAAAGCAGTGGTCGGGAATCCCCCTCTGTTGTACCTGTCAGAGATGTCCGGACGCCGGTCTATGTCCACCCTTATCGGCACGAAGTTCTCGTTGATCAGCTTCACGACCACGGGGTCGGCGTAGGTCGTGCCGTCCATCACATGGCACCAATGACACCATGAAGCCGTGAGATCCAGGAGCACGAGCCTCCCCTTCTCACGGGCCTCATCGAATGCCTGTTTGGACCACTCTTTCCACTGGACACCGTTCGTGGTCGCCTCAAACTGCATTTCTCTTCCCTGTTGCATCATCCGCGCCAGTGATGCTTCCGATTGCACGGCAAGGGAATGAACGTGCTCCCGAAATAGAACAATCGAATTTGGCCATTGAAGGCCTTTCCCGGGGAATTCCACATCCAGCATGTCCGTTGTTTATGTTGTCTTAACGACAATGATATATAGCATTCAGAACTCTCTACAGCTCGGAAAGCTGGACTGAGGCCATCCCCCCATAAGCGGCCCGGTCCGGAACACTGCTTGAGAGGAGATTCTGTGGACGAACGACTGGATAGCCACAAGCGCGCGATCGTTGTGTGGATTGTGTGTGTCTTTCTGTTGACCGGACTGCTGAGCTTCATGCCCTCAAGGGCAGAGGCTTTGCCCGTAGATGCATGGGTCACAGGTATCGTGACATCTGATGGCGTCACCCCGGTGCCCGATGCATACGTCAAGGTGATGGACTTCACTGTGAACCTGGAGGCGAACTACTCCATCACGGACGCATTCGGCGAATACACGATGGGTGTCCCCGGAGGGTTTGACTACATCTTGTTCGTGGCCCATGGCGGCTACTTCATGTCTATCGAATTTATCCATGTCATGCCAGGCGAAACCCTCAGCCATAACATCACACTGACGACAATAGACCCGCAGGTTGCGGACGTTACAGTGAAGGGCTTCGTGAAGGACGAGCTCGGCAGCCCGATGTCAGACGGGCACGTGATAGGGCTCGTCTACGACCCGATGGGAGGGGACATGCCACAATACGGCAACTGGACCGCTCCCGATGTCTCCGGGTTCTTCTCAGTGAACGTGATCCCGGGCGCGGCTGGCGGAGGGGCCATCGCAATGGACTTCCCTGGTTACGGGATGACCGAGAACTCCTCGGCCGATCCGCTCGTCAGTGGCATGACGTACTGGTTCAACATAACGCTCAGGCAACCAGTGTACAATGATGATGCGATGATCTACGGCTACGTCACAGATGCATCGACGGGGCTGCCATTGAATGCCGTCATGGTCGCCGTTGAGTTGTGGAACCCCTATTCGGACGGCTACGCTAACGTCACTTACACCGATTCCTCAGGATACTATGAGATGAACGTCGTCAATGGCTCAGGCCAGATCAGGTTCGCGAAAGGCGGGTATGGGATGTACTTTGCCGACATCACTGTGCTCTCCGGATCCTCCGTCCAGCAGGATGCCGAGCTGATACCCACCCCCTCAGTCGTGAGGGGCAATGTGACAGATCTTTCGACCGGGCTGCCGATTATGATGGCCCGGGTTGTGATGTGGAACAATGGCAGCATAGCCATGGCCTTCACGAACTTCACTGGAGCGTATGAACTCTCGGCGTTTGCTGGCACTGACATGCCCTTATGGGCCGAGGCGGACGGCTATTCGTGGAACATGACGACTATTTCCCTCGCCCCGGGCGAGGAGAAGTGGCAGAACTTCGGCCTGCGCCCAGTGTCCGCTTGGCTCGCTGGTACGGTGACAGATGCGTTCAGTGGTCTGCCAATTGTAAACGCGAGCGTGCGTGCTTATGCGCCGTTCTATGACCAATGGATGCAGACGAACGCGACTGGCGAGTACTTCATGGCGCTTGTGCCGGGCACGTACACCGTTGAGGTCAATGCCATGGACTACCGGATGAACAGAAGCACTGTCGAGGTGCTCGACGCGACGGTGAACATCCACGATGTCGCGCTGTTGCCTTGGATGCTCCCTCTGACCACGAAGGCCTACGGTTGGGTGAACGACAGCGTGACCGGCAATGCGATCTCGTGGGGAGCAGAAGTGAGATTCGTTCTCCCCGACCACTCTGAAGTGAACTACACCATGAGCGATGCGACGGGATACTTTGAGGTCAACGTGGCCCCGACGGTTCTGCTCTACCGTGCCACTTCGGGCGAGCACGGGCCCGCGTTCGGCAGCATAGACGCCACGGGCCTGTCAGAGTACAGGCTGGACATCGCGCTCGATCCGGACCTATGGTCGCCAAACGTCACCTACAGTCAGTCGCCCACGGAGAATGTCTCCTGGACCAATCCCATGTCCGTGGACATCGTGGTCCAAGATCGGTTCCTCCAGCAGATGGCTCTGTTCTACATGATGTACTGGAAGACCGAAGGCGGTTACCACCACTACTATGCGCTCACTGGCAAGAGCGCCTCTTTCGACCCGTGGAACCCGCGCTCCGACATGAACTACACCGTCGCGGGCGACACATACACGGTCCACGAGGTATGGGACGCGACAGCGATTGGTGGTTGGCTGCGCAACTCGACCAACGAGTCATATGTGGGTGCGTACGAGATGTGGATGTACGGCACGGATCTAGTCTATGCGATCAGAGGCTCCTACGCGAACTCCACGATATGGTGGGACGAGAACGGAACTGCGTTCTTCGACGGTGACACCGGCGAGTTCCTCATGTTCTACTTCGACAATGGTGCGTTTTCGCCGGCCTATCCGTCAGACCCGACGGCAGAGTTCTCTCCACAGGTCATGGAGGTGTATGTCGACGAGATGAACCCGCTCTCCTGGTGGGGAGGCCCCGCATATCTGGGCACGTGGAGCGTGGTCGGGCTCGAGTTCGCATTTGACCCCATCGTGCCGAGCGGCGACTATATGGCGCTCTTCTGGGCCTCCGATTGGGGCAATCATGGCTGGGCAAGCATCAACGGCATGACTGTTGACAACGATCCGCCCGTTGCTGATGCGGGCGCAGGCCAGGACGCGGTCGTCGACACTATAGTCACGTTGGACGGAAGCGCATCGACTGACAACGTAGGCATCGTGGCCTACATGTGGGAGTTCGATGACGGTGGGCCAGTTGTGCTCTACGGAGATGTCGTGGACTATGTGTTCGCGACCGTGGGCAACTACACCATTACGCTGACGGTCACCGATGGCGCAGGGCACAGCAGCGTAGCGTCGACATGGGTCAACGTCCTGCCTGACGCTCCCCCGGTCGCGGATGCAGGACCTGATCAAACGGTTGACGAGGACACTGTGGTGACATTTGATGGTTCCGGCTCAACTGACGATCTGGGCATCATCACGAACTACACATGGACGATCGTCGAGTTGGCCGTGGAGATGTATGACGTTTCGCCGCAGTACACGTTCGCCACGCCAGGCGCATATACCGTCGAGCTCGTTGTGGAAGATTCAATTGGCCAGGCATCTGAGCCAGATGTCATGACGGTGACAGTGAACGATGTGACTCCTCCGAATGCCGACGCGGGGTCGGATCTCACAGTTGGACTGAGCTCAGTGGTCACCTTCGACGGCTCTGGTTCGAGCGACAACAGCGGCTCAATCGACAACTACACCTGGACCTTCGACGATGGTGGCACGCAGACGCTGTACGGCGTCTCCCCGCAGTACACGTTCAGCAACCTTGGCCAGTTCACAGTTACCTTGACTGTGAGTGATGCTGCCGGGCTCACGGATACCGACGAGGTCATTGTCACGGTTACGGACAACATCAATCCCGTGGCGAGGGCGGGGAATGACGTCACGATAGTCCTCGGGGACACGGTACACTTCGACGGCTCGGCCTCGACCGACAATGTCGGGATCGTTAGCTGGACATGGACCTTCACGGACGGTGTTTCGAGGACTCTGACTGGCGAGACCGTGGACTATGAGTTCACGACAACTGGCGCGCACATAGTCACATTGACCGTGGAGGACGCCGAGGGCAACTCGGGCATCGACACGCTGGTCGTCACAGTGAACGCTCCGAACGCGGCACCTGTCGCAAACGCTGGCTCTGACCAGACAGTTGAGGCCGGCACGCTGGTCACCTTCGACGGTGGGGATTCGACAGACGATGTGGGCATCACGAACTACACTTGGACATTCACCTATGATGGTGAGACCAAGACTCTGTACACCGCTGCGCCGCACTTCGCCTTTGAGATTGCTGGTACCTACACCGTCACGCTGACTGTGACCGACGGCGGCGGCCTCACAGACACCGATACTGTGATCATCACGGTCACGGAGAAGGAGGAGGCCAAGAGCTTCGTCGAGCAGTACTGGTGGGCAGTTGTGGTGGCCGCGATCGTAATCGTGGGCGTCGTGCTGTACTTCCTGCTCGGAAAGCGCGGGAAGGGTGCAGGTGTGAAACCAGAAGCCGAAGAGGAGCTCGAGGAGACGGAGGAGCTTCCGCCCCCAGATGACAGCGAGCTGTGAAGCAGTCCTGAGCTAAACCCTTCCAAACCTCTTCCACGTTCAGTTTCTGCTATCCAGTCATCTTGAATTTCGTCAACAACGGCAACAGCTGGTCCAGCGTGAGCGGCCTTTTCTCCGGGGGAAGAACAAAGCCAAGATCCTTGACGATCCTGGCCACGGTAGGCAGCTGCAGGCCGGCTGACTGCAGAAGCTTCTCATCGTACAGCAAGTTCTGTGGTTCCCCTTCCGCGACTATCGATCCGTCCTTCACAATGCAGATCCTGTCCGCGAGCCTAGCAGCCATGTCCAGGTCGTGCAGAGTGACGACAACGCTCATACCATGCTGGTCCCTGAGTGACCTGAGCAGGTCCTCGATCATCTGTGCGTTGGAAGGGTCAAGGTCTCCCGTCGGCTCGTCGGCGACCAGTATCTTGGGCTGCATGGCCAGGACGCCTGCGATCGCGACGAGCCGTTTCTGTCCGCCGCTCAGGTAGTGGGGGATCTTGTTGACCTCCTTGATGCCAACGATGTTCAGAGCCCATTCTGCGCGCTTTCTCGCCTCGTCGAGCGGCAGCCCGAGGTTGAGAGGCCCGAACATGACATCATCAAGCACCGTGGGCGAGAAGAGCTGAGAGTCGGCGTCCTGGAAGACCAGCCCGACCATTTTCCTTATCGTGCTGACGTTCCTCTTGTCTATGTCCAGCCCAAAGACCTTCACCCTGCCTACGTCCGGCAGCATCAGACCGTTGATGTGCTCCACCAACGTCGACTTCCCAGCACCGTTGGGGCCACAAAGGGCGACGATCTCTCGAGGGAAGACCCGGAAACACATGTTGTGTATGCCCTCTGTGCCGTCGGGGTACTTGTGGGTGACGCAGTCCACATGGACTATCTCGTTCTCTTCTCTCGGACACTTGACACACGAAAGTTCTGAAGCCATCTTCTCACCATCCTAGCGGTCCGCCTGCGAAGTATCTTGAATATGTGGCGATCGCGAAGGCAACGGCAGCTAGAGCTATCAGCGCACAGCCGCCGTAGCTCGGCAAGGGCACCCTCTCGGTTCTCGGGAATTGGCCCGCAAATCCCCTCGCCTCCATTGCCTTGGCGATGCGTTCTGCCCTCTCGAAAGCGTGGACAAACGACAGGCCGAAGATGCCCGCGAAGATTTTCGTCTGGCGTGAAAATCCTCTTGCAAGGCTCCCGCTTCTGGAGTGCATCGCGTCGAGGACATCGGATATCTCATCGGAGGTCTCGAACATGAAGCGATAGGACAGGATGAACATGTTCGCCAGTGTTCCGGGAAGGGTCCGGAAGGCCATGTGCGCGATGTGGGTGTAGCGAGTCGTCATGAACAATGTGAGCGAGACGGTGACGACTGCAAGCGCTCTGACCAGCAGTTTCACCACGAGCATGATGCCATTGTCTGTGATCGAAATCCGCTTTCCAAAGACGTCAAACGTCAGCAGCTGTTCTCCGGGTTCGGTGAACATGAACATGACCGTGAGCGTGACAACGAATACAACGGGGAGCGTCCACCAGCCTATCAGCACGCCCAGTGGAAGCCTTGCTGCAGCGTAGAATGCGATGGAGAGGGCCAAGAGGAATAGCAGGATCCAGATGTCGGTGAGCACCGTGGCAAGCCCAACGGTGAAGATAAGGAGAACACCCTTGGTCCAGGGATTGATCCGGTGGACCATGCTGTCCCCAGATTCTGCGAAGTAGGTCACTAGTCGAAAATCCGGGATGTGCTTCGAGTATGTCCTCCTAGACATTGGCTCGCCCTTTCGCAACAACCATAGCCATTCCTTCGGTTCTCTCAGCTTCCGATTCTTCAAGCAGGTCCGGCCTCACCCTGCCGATGAAAGACACGATGTACCCAGTGGCGAGGCCTTCGATGATTCCCGTGAGCATGTTCGCTGCGATGAGCACGGTCATGCTTGGCAAGGCCTCCTCCCCGGTCTGCTGTGAGTCCTGAATTCCGGAGACGATCACGATTCCGGCGACGACCAGAGCGCTGATAATCAGGGCGAATGCAGTGGCGGAGAACCCAGACGTGAACCTGCCGGTCTTGAGCCTTCCCCTCATTAGCCTGTAGGAGTAGTAGCCAAGGACAATCTCGAGAGCGTTGACAAGGGTGTTGGCGCCTATCATTCCCCAGCCGCCATGGCCAACTGCCGCGCCGAAGACGTTTATCACGAGAGCGCATAGGCTTCCGAGAGCAGGTCCAACCAGTATGCCTATGAGCGGCGTGAAGTTGAGGTGTAGCCCGCCGAAGACTGGGATATCGATCTGAGATGCTGCGAAGCCCACAGATGCGGCCATCGCTGCCACAGCGAGCTTCCTTGTGGTCATACCGCCTTTTCTGAGAACGAACAATGAGAGCGCGATGACGCCGGCTGCCAGGAGTGACCAGAGTGCGAGCCAGGGCAGCGAGAATG
>CAYOXJ010000061.1:0-7027 GCA_964407905.1 uncultured Thermoplasmata archaeon | reverse complement strand
TCGACCTTTGCGTCGATTGTGCAAGTTCCGTAGCACATCCCGCAGCTTGTCGTTACCATAATCAACCAGCTTCTTTGCGCGGGAGTGACAAGTTACTACTTAACTCTGATGCTTTAACAATGTTGAGGCCAGCAAGTGGCTGTTCCTCGTGGGTGTGAACGAGGTGTCAAGAAAAGCAATGCTTCGCTTGTCGTTGCCAAGGCAAAATCCCGAGGCATCTGCAAATCCCATGTTTTTTCGTCTGAGAGCCGTCGTTCCAGAGTGCCTCAGGCCTTCCGTTCCGTCACAAAATCCAGTTATGTATATATCTCACGAGGCAATTGCTCGCACAACGCTCGGCTCTCTATTGCAGCCCTCGCGTATTGCGCAATCCTGGTGGTCGCTTGGTTTCCGTCTGCATGCTCACGGAGCTCGAGAAGTACCGGAGCATCATACCTTTCAAAAACCCCGGCGGCATGGGCACGAATGTGCCTATGGTCGCAAGAGAGCTCGAGCGCATGGGCTGTGAAGTCTTCCTGAACGAGCCAAAGCGTGAATGCGATGTTCTGCACATCCACAGCCCATTGCCCGACTCGTTCATGTGGGCTCTCAGGAGGAGGAAGGCTGGGAGGCCGTTGGTCGTGCATGGCCGTCACCTTCCCGAGCTCATCAAAGGAGGCTTCATAGGTGGCTCGCTGGCCTATCCGTTCGTGCGCGCATATTCCGTGAAGTTCTACAATCTTGGCGATGTGGTCGTCGGGGCGACGCCATACGTCGCGAAGTCGCTCTCGAAGGATGGCGTTCATCGCCCATTCAGGATCATCCCAAATGGCATCAACAGGACCGTGTTCGAGAGGAACGAGAACGCCGGATCGAGTTTCAGGAAACGCATGGGCATTTCCCCGTCGGAAAAGCTCGTGCTGTCTGTTGGCCTGAGAATCCCGAGAAAAGGGGTCGACACTTTCGTCAACATGGCGTCGAAGTTCCGGGATATGCCAGATGTCAAGTTTGTCTGGGTTGGTGCCTCGGAGGCCCTTCTCGAAGACGCCCTTTTCCAGATAGCTCCAGGGAACGTTATTTTCCCCGGACATGTGCCTTTCGAGGAGATCGTGGGCGTCTACTCTGCCTCAGACGTCTTCGTGTTTCCAACAAGGGCCGAGAGCTACGGGAACGTCATGCTCGAGGCGGCCAGCTGCGGCTGTCCCCTTCTGATCCGCGACATCCCAGTCTACGAGGAATGGGTTCAGGATGGCAGGCATTGCCTAAAGGCCCGCAGCGATGACGACTTTGCTGAGAAGTTGAAGATGATCCTCGAGGACAGAGCCGTGCGTGTCAAGCTCGTGCAAGGCGCGAGGTCACTGGCGGCCGACCACGACATCAAAAGGACAGCCATGATGCTGAAAGAGCTCTATGAATCGTTGGTCTCGGGAGGCGTTGCGAGATGATAGGAGAGGACATCATCAACACATTCGCCTCCCTCGGCGATATGGGCATGCTCATCGCCATCACGGTGATCATCTGGATTGATGGCACAGCATTTCCGACGCTGCCCGAGATATGGATGATATGGATTTTCGGGGCGCACCCTTCCTCATTCTCCTGGGGACTCGCGCTAGTAGTTGTCGCCAGCTGCGCGAGCTTGCTGGGGAATTTCACACTGTACTCGTTGGTGAAGCTCGCAAGGCTGCCACGCTGGGTCCAGAGACGCATGAAGCAGTATACCAACTTCCTCATCGTGAAGGATGAGAGGCTTCTGCTGCTCAACAGGCTCGCACCGATTGTGCCATACACGGGAGCTTTCATCGCTGCATGCAGCTGGAATGTCAGGAAATCTGCTGTGTACATCTTCCTCAGCGCGTTGGCGAAGTTCTCGGCGATTGTGATGATATCCTGGCTCAGTTTCGACAATCTGAAAGAAGAGATTGCTCCGTGGGTCTCTCTCGCTGTGATAGCCGTTCTGTTGGGAGCAAGCGTGGTCGCCGCGGTGGTCTACAAGAAGAGGTCGGGCATGAAGGAGGTGGCCTCACGATCTCAGTGATAGTCCCCACATACAACGAGAGGGACAATCTGGACGAGCTGGTCCAAAGGATCGACAAGACATGCTCTGAGGCGGGACTCCAGGCGGAGATCGTCATCGTTGATGACAACAGCCCCGATGGCACAGGAGCAAGGGCGGAGGAGCTGGCTAAGACGCACACCATGAAGGTCGTGCGCAGATCAGGCAAGCTCGGACTTTCGTCGGCCGTGCTGGACGGCGTCGCAGCGTCGTCCGGGTCCATTGTCGTTGTGATGGATGCAGACCTGAGCCATCCTCCGGAGAAGATACCAGAGATGGTCAAGAAGATAGAATCGAACGAGGCCGAAGTCGTCTTCGGCAGCAGGCATGCCAAGGGCGGCAGCGTCGAGAACTGGCCGATCTATCGCAGGATCATCTCAAAGGGCGCGACTCTTCTGGCGCGTGGTCTGACCAAGGTCAGGGATCCGATGTCCGGCTTCTTCGCCTTCAGGCGAGACGTGATACAAGACATCAGCTTGAATCCTGTGGGGTACAAGATCGGCCTGGAGTTGCTCGTCAAAGGGAGGTACTCCACCGTCACAGAAGTGCCAATAACGTTCGCGAACAGGAAGGCGGGAAAGAGCAAGCTCGGGACTTCGGAATACCTCAAGTACATCGACCATGTGACCATGCTCTACGAGCACAAGAGGTTCTGGCTCGCGAAGTATCTCAAGTTCGCGTTCATAGGCGGCATTGGGACGCTGATCAATCTGGCTATTCTCTGGACCTCGGTCGAGGTGTTCTTCATGTACTACCTCTGGGCCGCTGTGCTGGCCTTCGTGATAGCGGACACGAACAACTACATATGGAACAGATGGTGGACCTTCAGGTCCAAGAGTAAGATACGCTTCCAGTACCCTCAGTTCCTCCTCGTGAGCGTAGATGGTCTGATGCTGGATATCATCCTCCTGTGGGCTTTGGTCGAGAAGGGATTGCCGGCAATCGGCATCGGGGAGGACAAGGCAAGCCTGTACATCGTCTTCGCGCAGATCATCGCGATCTTCCTGGTCAGCTTGTTCAACTTCGGTGCGAATTCCATATGGACCTTCAGCAAGGATGTGATCCGCCCGAAGTGATCAAGTTGGTTCCCCCGATATCTCCTGGACTCTCCACATGGTTCCGTGATCGACCCAGAAGGACAGCGGGCCGATGCCTTCTTTGAACAGATCGAGAGAGCCTTTCTCGGTCTCTTCGAACATCAGAACACCGGGTCTTTCGTAGTGGTGCGTCTGCAGCAGCTGCAGCAGTCCATCCATGTCGTTCAGCCTATAGCAGACGATGACCACTGGAACATCGTAGTGATCGATCGCCCAATCGATGTCGTCCAACGTCAGATCTGGATGCACACGGTACGCGACGTTCACCACACCTGGCGGAGTCATCCTCCCCGCATACGCGCATATCAGCGGATCTCCGCTGATCACGTAGTCTCCGTCGTCCGTGATACGTTCCAGCCACCATGCCGCCTCAGATTGTATGGGCTCTTCCTGTGATGCTAGGCCGTATGCTTCGAGGCCCGCGGAGAGCAGCAAACCCGCTGCAAAAAGCGAGAAAACAGAGATCTTGCGATATGCTTTCTTTTCGTGAACGTTCTGGAGGGACTCTGTGTGATAATCCCTCTTTTTGGCATCGTAGATGCGCGACAGAAGAATCCCGGAGAGGATTGCCAAACCCGGGCTCAGCAAGATCATGTGATGCAGGAAGACTAACGGCTCCACTATCATGAGAGCCAATAGTACGAATGAGAGCGTCAGCAGGAATCTGATTTCCGGACCCGTGGGCCACATCGAACGCGCGAACACGAGCGGGAGCGCGTAGGCGGCATTGACTGCGAAGAAAGCGAGTATGGAGAGCTTCAGGAATGTATCAAAGCCCCGCCGGGTCTGGTCTAAGACCATTCCTTGAAAGACATCCGATGGCCCAAGCACCAACATCAACACCACAAGCGGGGCGATTGAAGACAAGATCAGAATCCCCGATTCTCTAAGGAGATTCCTGGGCGTTGCCTTTGAGCGTTTCGCCTCGATGACGATGTACAGGATCATTCCCAACAGAGCGATTCCGCCGAGCAGTTTCATGGCCGCCGAGACTCCAGCCAGAAAACCTGACAGAAGGAGAGCGCATTTGCTATGCCCCTGAAGATACTGAACGAAGGCCGCAATAGAGAATGCGAGGAACGATGCCGAGAGCGCGTCGAGCGAGAACAGGCGCGACTCCCGCACGAATGCGAAATCCACTGCGAGCAGCATGCCAGTGAAGAGCATCGCGATATTCCCTTCGATCCTTTTCGTGGCGTACATACAAGCAGCAATTGCCAACAGCGAGATGGTTGCGGTCAGTGACCTGAGGGCAACAACGTCGCCGTCGAACAATGCGCCCACCAGAAAGGCAAGTGGAGCCTGGTCGACGGGGAGCTGAGCGTAGAGCGAATAGCCCCTGTTCGCCATGAGGGACCTCTCCAGCATTATGCCCTCATCTATGCCGTTGCTGGAAAAGCTCCAGTCAATGTGGTATATCCTTACGAAAGCTGCGAGTATCATCACGAGGACAGCGAGCTGCGCGACCCTCTTCCTATTCTCAAGCAGCCTCTGTGGCAAGTCAGTTCAGCCCCGCCAAGACACCGTAGGAGATACGGGCTTAATGAATGTCCTGCGTCCTATAGGAACTCCTGGAACTCCTTCACAAGGTCGGGGTGCCTCTGCTGTATCGCCTTCAGGATGGCGTACGTTGACATCTTCTCGACCCCGACTTCGTTCAATGTGCCAATGATATTGTCAAAGGTGTCGTCGGAGAGCGTGACCAACTTCTCCTTGGCCATCCAGTTTCTGTACAGGTGGTCTTCGAGGAGATCCCTCCAGCCTCTTTCGTATCTCTGAAGCGACTTCTCGCTGAAATCCTTCTCCGCAGCTGCCTTGGCGAGCACTTCGCCTGCGATCTTCCCTGCCCTGCAGCTGTTCGAAATGCCACCGCCAGTTATCGGGTCTATCTGGCGCGCGGAATCCCCGACAAGCAGGATCCCATCGCCGATGGTCTTGTCTATGGGAGCGCAGATCGAAACTGCCCCGCTCACGATCTCGAGCGGCCGGCCCTTTCTCAGCCTCGAGTCCTTCTGTATGAACTTGTCCAGATACTTCTTCACTTCCGCAGGGGATCTCAGTTTGCTCAGCTGAATTCCGATGCCGACGTTAGCAGTGTCCTCGTTCTTGGGGAATATCCAAACATAGCCACCGGGCGCGGCCGTGCCAAGCACGAACTCGCAGTAGTCTGGATTGTGCTCTATGTTCGTCAGCCTGTACTGGTAACAGCTCGTGATATCTCTGGGCGCCAGGTTCGTGTCGATGCCAGCCCAGCGGCCAACCTGCGATTCGAAGCCATCTGCGCCGACGACACATCCAGCTTTGACGTCCTTCGTCTCGCCGAAGGCCTTGATCCTCACGCCAGCGACCTTGCCCTCCCTCTTCAAAAGCCCGGTTGCGGAGGTCTTGAGCATCAAATCCGCGCCAGCCTTGACTGCGTCATGTGCGAGAAGCTTGTCGAAGAAGACCCTGTCCAGCACAATACCCACTTCGTTTCCCGCCATCTTCTCTGAGAGGTAGAAGCTCGAGCCATTGGGCGAGACTATCTTTGCCCCCTTGACCTGCCACGCCACGCTCTTCGCGTCGAGCTTGATCCCCACGGAATCGAGCCAGCCCCTTGAGATTCCTTCGCCGCATCTCACCGGGGAACCGATCTCCTGCCGTTTCTCTATCATCAGCACTCGGGCACCATTCATCGCGGCGAACTTCGCCGTCATTGAGCCAGCAGGGCCAGCTCCTACGACCACGACGTCGTAGTCGGCCATCCTACCTGCCCCCGATGAGCCTTATTGCGCCAACAGGGCAAACCTTGATGCAGCGCTTGCACAGGTTGCAGTCGTCGTTGAACTCCAACAGGACCTCGTTGAGGAATATCGCGTTCACGGGGCACGACCCGACGCAAGCACCGCAGTGCATGCACCTGGTTATGTCCACTTCGAGCTCGTCCAGTCGCTCTTTCATGAGAACCAACTCATGTGTACTGATCGCCGTGCTTCTTTCTCCACTCTGCCAGCGGCACCGAGAACTTCTTCTCGACCTCCGTTCTGTAAACTGGGCCGGAGTTGTAGGCGCAGAACGGTATGATCTTCCCATCGGGAGTTGTGTAGTGTATCATGCACCTCTTGACCCGCTCGATGTCGTAGTTGTACGAGTCCATGAAGTGCATCGCGCCCACGTACATCATCCTCCAGCTGAACCTGGCCAGCTCGCTCTTCGTCTCTGTCGTGAGTATGCCCCTGAGCGATTTGAGGAAGTCGATGGTCGACATGCCGTCGGGCAGCTCGTCCTTCCTAAGGTACTTCTTGAACAAGTTGTACGCCCTCACCTTCGTCAGAGCTTTGATCCTCTTCTTCTCGCCCCTCTTGGCAAGGCCGTACATCTCTGTGAAGAGCGGCTCGATGTCAACGAACCTCGTCACAGGGATCACATTGTCGGGGTCCTTGACGAACATGTATGTCGCTATCCCGCAGTGAACATGTGTGGTGAGCGTGACCTTTGGGTCCCCCCAGATGGCGGTCCAGAGCTCCGATACGGCTGCCACGGTCGGGACAGGGTACCAGTCCGAGGTCCTGATCTTTCCACCTGACTGCTTCTCCATGTCCTTTGCCAGGTCAGGGAGGGTGTACCTGCCCTTCTCGAGCTCCTCGTTTGTGATCCTACCAGTGAACGCAACGGGCTGGAAGTTCACGCCTCTTATGACATCCATGTTCTGGAGCGCGTAGTGAAGGATTGGCCATACCTGGTCGTCGTTCACCCCCTTCACCACCGTTGGGACGAGGACGATTGAAGGGTGATGATCGATCCTGCGGAAGTTCTCGACGACCTTCATCTTGGTATCGAGTAGGTCTGCACCTCTCGCGCGCTTGTAGATGTCGCCCCTGAGGCCGTCGAACTGCAAGTACAGGGTGTTCAGGCC
>CAYOXJ010000060.1:0-7096 GCA_964407905.1 uncultured Thermoplasmata archaeon | reverse complement strand
CTGCTCTGGAACTCGCCCACCAAGGAGTCGGCAGCGAAGAACGTGGCGGAGATGATCATGAGGAAGCTGACGAAGTTGAGGAAGATGCCATCGAAGTCCTCTTTTGATGTGTACCAGTCATAGCTCGCCGTGACCGCGTGTCCCGTGAGGTTATCTTTGAACACTACCGCGTTCACCTTGGGAGTCCCCCCGAACATCGCAGGGAGCTCTTCGGGGAACACCAGCGTAAAGAAGAACCAGTTGTCGCTATTGTTGGATGGCAGCTCGGTGCCATCGACGAACACCCTGAACGTGTCGGAGTCGACCACGCTCCTGTTTATCGAGCCGAAGCTGAGATATTGGGCCATCCCTGGTATGGTCACGTTCAGGCTCGCGAAATCGGTGACGTACACCTCCTTCTCCGTGTCCGTCCCGCTGTACGGGTGCCCGAAAGCTGGCGGGAGCAGGTAGAGCAAAGCGAGGACAGCGATGACTATCCCAACAGATGCGAGGAGCCTTTTTGACCGGAGGTAACGCAGCAGCTCATACTTCCAGACTGTCGCTATCTGAAGGATGTCAGGTGCGGGGTTGAGCGCGCCAATCGGTTTCTCCTCCATGGTAGTTCACCTTGACTCCTTGACAAGATCCATGTACATCATCTCCAAAGGCAGCCCGACATTGCTGAACCCCGCCACCCTCGTGCCCGTAGAAAGAATCGAACTGAGCAGGTTCGCCCTCTCGTCCAACGAACCCTCATATGTGATCACGAACACGCTCCCATTCACACGGTCCACGGACTTCACGCCGGCCATTCCTCGGACATTGGCGAGCAGACCGTCGCTAGCCTGGCCGAGAACAGACACCTCGATCTTCGCGATCTTCGTCAGCCGCTTGAGGTTGTCTATGGAGTCGTACACGAGAAGCTTGCCGTGGTCTATGAGCGCGGCGCTGTCGCAGACCTCCTGAACCTCGACCAACAGATGGGAGCTCATGAAGATCGTGTAGTGCTGCTTCTTGAGGTTACGTATGATTTCCCTGACCTCGACCATACCTCGGGGGTCCAGGCCCATTGTGGGTTCGTCCAGGACCAATATCTTCGGCTCATGAAGAAGAGCCTGCGCAATTGCCAGCCTCTGTTTCATGCCCTTCGAGAACTTGCCGATGCGCGTCGTGCGCCACTGCTCGAGCTTGACCTGTTGAAGCACTTCATTGGTACGCTGGGCAATGGCGTCATTGGACATCCCTCTCACCTTTCCGAGGTAGGCTAGTGTCTCGATCGGCGTGAGGTAGGGATAGAACTCCGGTGTCTCAACAACGGCTCCGACACTGCTCAATGCCTTCTTCGGGTTGGCCATGACGTCGACGCCGTGCAGAATCGCGTGTCCGCTCGTCGCTGAGATGAGATTCGTGAGGATCTTGATAGTCGTGGTTTTCCCGGCGCCATTCGGCCCGAGGAAGCCGACCGTAGTGCCCTTCGGAACCTTGAGGGTCAGGTTATCCACCGCTCTGATCGGTCCGAAGGTCTTCGTGAGGTTCTGGAGTTCTATCATAGCACACGCCTCATGGCAGAAGCTGTCTCGGATGATTCTCCCAGCTGTATATAAGTGGAACTCAGGAACGCCGTCACCGGATGCTCCTCAAGAATCATCTGCCAAGCACCTGGTAGACCTCCCTGGCCACTCTCTCAGCCTGGAACCGGTCGGAGACTGGATGCATCAAAAGCCTGCCCCTTGGGTATATTGTGACCTCGACCTCCTTCCTGACCACCAGCATCACCATCGGGTTCGAGAGTATCTCATAGCCCGCCTTTGAGAGCATGCGCTCGCAATCGTCAAGGTCCAAAGAGACCTTGCCCTTTGGGACAGCCTCGTAGGCATCGTGCTTGCACGGCTTCACCGCCAGAAACTCCATGGCGCTCACTTCTTCGCAAGGATTCTGTCCAGGAGCTTGTCCACCTCGTTCTTGAGGTCCGTTAGAGTCGCCTCATTCACGATCATGTAGTCCGCTGTGGCGATGGTCTCTCCAAGGCCCCAATCGAGCTCACGCCTCTCCCTCGCATCGAACTCCGCATGGGTTGTGGGGGAATCCGGCCTGCTCCTAGCCTTCAGCCGGTCGAACCGAGTTTTCGGGGACGAGTGTATCGCGACGACCTTCAGGTCCTCCCCGAAGGCGTGTTTGAACGCGCGGATCTCATCAGGTCCACGGCTGCCATCAATAAGGACAAGATCGCCGCCCACATACGGTATCGTGCGCTTTGCCCAGATGTCCATACCGAAGCGCTTCCTCTCCTCGTTGGCGAGGGTGCCAACGCTGGCATCGGAGGAGTCGAGGCCGAACTCCTTGGCCTTCTCCCTGACGATGTCCCCCATCCTGATGACCTTGGCACCTCTGGCCTGGCAGCATCTGAGGAATTCCTCCTTCCCGGACCCTGGCATGCCCGTGGTGACTAGTATCTTCATGATATCTGCGCAGCCTACACCTCTGCCATTACAGATAAGCTTTCGGAGACGCAGCTCGATCTACGCCTCTCCAGAAGACAAGCTCCTTCCCAGAGCGGCCTCAGCGAATGACGCAACCGCTGTCATGTCAGAACCTGCCTTTGACCAATAGCGCGGGCACAGCCCGAGGCCCAGGCATTTCTCATATTTCTCAAGGCTATCGAAGGATAGTTCGAAGTTGCGAGAGGCCTCTAACTCGACGGGCGGGACCGAATCGGATTGCGCTGACAGCAGCGACTCGATCGCCCTCAAAGAGACTTCGGTGCCAGCTCTTTCAAGATGCCACATAGCGAAGAATGGCTCAACACCAGCCCTCGCGCACTTGATGAGTGCGAGGACCGTGTCCTTGGCGTTCAAGCCAAGCTCAAACGCCTTCTCGAGCGCAGGAATGTCGTAGACCAGATAGCCCGGCTCCTTGCCCATCAGGCGCATTTCTTCAGGGTCTTCGTGGACCTTGAGGAACGATCTGCAAGGGAAGGGACATCCGAAACATGCGACATGCCGGTGGACCAACTTCTGGAAGTCTTCCCTCGCGGCTTCCTCGGAATAAGATGCGAGCCCATTGTTGGACCCAAGCCTGGCCAGCTGCTCCGTCCTGATGCCGATGGCGTGCTCGAAGTGACCCGCAGGCCCCGAAACCTCGAGCTCGCCCATTCCCCTGAAGGCGATGGCAAGGAGACCTTTCCGGCCGAACTCGCATCCTACCCCTGCCTTGTCTTCCCCTCCCCAGTAGTTGGTCACAAGCTGGGCCCAGTCCACCCCTGCATCCCCAGCCGACCCCACAGATAGGACCTGGATCTTCGTATCGCCCTGGTCCGCGCGTATCCTGTCCGTCCTGGCCCAGGAATCTAGAGACTTCATCTCTGGAGCGACGACGAATTCGATTATGCCATCCCTGATCCAAAGGTATCCTGGCTCCTTGGCAGCGCCCCTGACAACAACGAAATCGAATCCCGACAGCTTCAGCTCAACACCGGCAAAACCGAGCAGAGGCATCCGCCTTGGGGAACCGTTCTTGCTGAGCCCCGCCTGCACCAATCCTGCACAAGCAGCGGGCGCGAGACTGCCTGTGAGAACTCCTGTGCCGAGCACGATGGAGCCGAGGCCATGTTCCGACACAAGCCTGTCTGCGGCCTTGAGGGCGGACATGCTCTCCCATGTCACCTCGTCCTGAAACTCCTCCTGGCCTGCCTCGTTCGTGGCCAGGTCGAAAACGCCAATCCTGCCTGTCCTCAAGTACATCTCAGTCCACCACCGTGATGCTGCCCGTCGGACAGATCTTCGCACACTTCGTCTCGCCCTCACACAGGTCGCATGGTTCCCTCAGCAGGATCGGCTTGGCACCAGGTCCTCCTGATCCCGCGGGCTGTTGCCCCGTCGAGACGCCTTCGGGCCTCGCGAGGACCAGCCCCTCTGATTTCGTCTTCAGAACGAGCCCGAAATAGTCCGCCTTGTCATCGATGTGGAAGATTATGCTCGAGGTCATGGGCGTGAGGACTGAGTCCCTGTTCAGGCTGCAGACGGTCTCGCACAGCCCACAGCCAATGCACTTCAAGGGCTCGAAGTTCAGCCTCAGAAGATCACCTTTGTCGAACGAGTGCTACTGGATGTTCTCGGCCACCTCAGCGGTGACCCTATCGCAGTAGAGGCACCTGAGAGTGATGGGCTTCTTCGACTCGACCACGAACTCCGTCTCCACAGGCTCATTCTGGTTCGTGATGCAGCCCGGGTTAGCGCATCTCATGATCCCCTTGATCACGTTTGGCACCTCGACCACGAACTTCTCTGCCACATTGTAGTCGCGAATGATGTTGATCGTCGCATTGGGCGAAATTAGAGCGATCTTGTCCAGCTCCTTCGGGTCGAGCTCCCGGTCCTCGATCTTGACAATGTCCTTCCAGCCCATCTTCTTGCTTGGGACATGCATCAGGACGCTCACGGTCGAGCTGACATTGTCCTTGACGCCCACGATCCGCAGGACCTTCAGAGCCATCCCGGAGCTGATGTGGTCGATGACCGTGCCGTTCCTGATCGGGGTGACCTTGAACTCCTTCACTTCAGTCCCCCCATGACGAGCCCGAGCAGAGCCATCCTCACAGGCACACCATTGAACGCCTGCTCGAAGTATCTCGCATGTTCTGTCTCATCGACCTCGGGAGCAATTTCGCCTACTCTCGGGAGCGGGTGCATTATGATCATGTCTTTCTTTACATCCTTGAGCATGTTCAGGTCAATCCTGTATGTTCCCGCGACTTTGGCATACTCTGCTGGGTCGGGAAACCTCTCCTTCTGGATACGCGTCACATAGAGAACGTCGGCGTCCCCTATGACGTCTTCCAGAGAGCTGCTGATTCTCGGCTTGTGGCCCATCGACTCGATCTGTTTCAGGTGCTCCTTTGGAATCTGCAGGCTAGGAGGAGCGACGAACGTCAGCTCTGCGCCGAACAGCGCGAGCGCCTCAGAGAGAGAGTGCACGGTCCTGCCGTACTTCAGGTCCCCCACGATCACCACCTGGTTCCCGTCAATCTTCTTTTTCTCCTTGCGGATTGTGAACAGGTCGAGCATGGTCTGAGTGGGGTGCTGTCCCGCGCCATCCCCCGCGTTTATCACAGGCCTGCTCGCAAAATGCGCTGCTAGTCTCGCGGCGCCCTCCTGAGGATGCCTCAGCACAATCACATCGGAATAGGAATCGACCATACGGATTGTGTCAGCGAGCGTCTCCCCCTTCACCACGGAAGCTCCCGTCGGCTGGTCGAATCCAAGGACCCTCCCGCCGAGGCGCGTCATAGCAGCGTCGAAGGACAGCCTGGTCCTCGTGGAGGGCTCGTAGAACAGCGATCCAAGAACATGCCTCTCCAGGAGAACGCTCTTCTCCTCCCCCTTCGCAATCGGCATCATCTTTTCTGCGAGTTTCAAAACATGTTCGATCTGCTCTCTCGAAAAATCACGGATGGAGACAACGTCCGTCCCCTCGAAGCTCCCCGACATCGTTTACATAATCCACTGTCAAGATTTAAGCCTTTCATGGATTCGATTATGCATGCAGCCTCTGCGCCGGTGCATCTGAATCAAGAATTAGACGAACATGACTACACAAGGTCGAAATCGTCGATTGCGCTGTTCATGTTCTCGAACCAATCGTCGGCGCACCTGTGCAGCTTCTCCTTGAGCTGCTCAGGCGAGACCGCGGCGTAGACGTGATAATACCCACCTCTGTTGATCGTCTTGGTCTCCCGGAACGCTAGGCCCGACGCTACGAGTCTCTGAAGTGCACGATACACAGTACTCCTGTCCTTCTTGAGGACAGGTGCGAGATCGTCGGCCTTCAAGGGACCCTGTTTGGCAAGCTTCTTGTAGATTGTGAGCTCAAAGTCCGAGAGGCTGTACATGCACTTCACGATGTCTCTGCAGGATGCCTCCCCTGCAAGTATCTTCTGAGGCTCGACCACATTGCACGGTATTGCCAAATTTATACTTAACCGTTTTTGCGACGACCGTTGCCAGGATGAGTCGGGGCGGCTTTGCGTGAAAAACTTTATCTACGGGAGCGAGAATCGCCTATGCGCGGTATTGTCAATACCGTAGAAGGAGTAGCCTTGCAGAAAGACGCAACTCTGGATGCGAGGGGGCTCATGTGTCCCATGCCAATCGTGCAGCTCGCGAAGAAGATCAGGGAGATGAAGTCCGGCCAAATCCTCGAACTCTTGGCCGACGACGTCGGAGCGAAAGAAGATGTGCCCGCTTGGTGCAACCGCACCGGAAATCCACTGGTGAGCACAGAGCAGGACGGCAAGATCCTGAGATTCTACATCAAGATGAAGTGAGAAGAAGGAGGACATGGAAATGGCAGACAAGTTCTGTATGGTTGTGAGCGAAGGATCGTTCGACAAGGCCATGATGCCCCTAATCATGGGCACCACGGCCGCGAGCATGGGCATGGAGGTACACGTGTTCTACACGTTCTTCGGGCTCAAGCTCCTGAAGAAGAATGTGAGACCAAAGCTGCCAGGGATGATGAGGTTGTTCACGGGCATGATCGAGGGCAAGATGAGGAAGCAGAACATTCCCAGCTTCGATGAGATGATGAAGCAAGCCAAGGAACTCGGCATCAACTTCTACGCATGCAGCACATCGATGAACCTCATGAACATCACTAAGGAGGAGCTGATCCCGGAAGCGAAGGTTCTGGGAGCGTCTGCGTTCCTCAATATAGCGGCCGATGCGAAAATCAATCTCTTCATAGGCTGAGCGGATAACATGCCCAAGGTGGCGTTCATACTACTCAAGTCGCCCCAGGAGCAGGACCCAGCCAACATGGTCATGAGGCTCTCAGAGAGGAACCATGCGAGCGCGATCCTGCTCGAGGACGGAGTCTACCAGGCCTTGACAACCTCTGCCGCCGACAGTCTGGACAAGGCTGCGCACGAAGTGCTCGTCTCGCGCGAGGACCTCGAGGCGAGAGGGTTCTCCGCGTCCGATCTGAAGGTCGGAAGAACAGGAGAGTACTCAGACATCGTCGAGCTGATCATGGAGCGCACAGAGCGCACAGTGACGGTGTGAGGTGTTCAGATGGCCAAGACTTTGACTATACTTTGGCGCACTGGCTCGATGATGGCAAT
>CAYOXJ010000059.1:0-7330 GCA_964407905.1 uncultured Thermoplasmata archaeon | reverse complement strand
GTCCTGAAGCTGCACCACGCTCGTGTCGGGGTGTATGACCTGAACGGCGTCCGTCATAAGCTGCCTGACTGTCATCCCGTGCAGAGTCTCCGAGATCGTCGTCGCCTGCTCTTCCTCGGTAGCTCCGATGTACACGAAGAGCGCGATCAGTATGAGCCAGAAGTTGGTGAATATCCCCACCACCCCCATCCCTATCGCGAAGTATCTCCCGATCTTGGCTGCCCTCTTCGTGGCCTCGAGGTAAGGCATCCTCGATGCGAAGAAAGCCCTCAGGAGCCTCCCACCATCCATTGGAAAGGCAGGTATGAGGTTGAACCCTGCGAGGAGAATGTTGTAGAAGCCGAGGATGCCGAGCAGAATGACGATTCCTGAGATCATCGCCGAGCCCCTGTTCAGCGTGTCCATGCCCAGCATCGCAGCGAATGACGCAGCCCCCATCGCGAGGCTCGTGGCGGGCCCGGCAAATGCCATGCGCCATTCCTGGCCAGGCTGTCTCGGAACCGCCTCCATCGAGGCGACTCCGCCGAAGATCATCAGCGTGATGCTCTTTATCCTGACTCCGTACTTCTGAGCCAGATATGAATGGGCGAGCTCGTGGCCTAAGATCGTGACGAAGAAGAGGATCGCTGCCATCGTACCGAAACTGTACTTGATCAGGAGGTTCGCATCCAGGTTCTTGAAGGTCAGCGGAATTCCGAAGATCTCAGTCTCTCCCGGCGGCGATGAAAAGACGTAGACGAACAGGGGGAGTATGAGCAAGAACGTGATGTGGAGGTAGATCGGGATACCAAATATCCTGCCAATCTTTATTGCAGCGCTCACAGACATATCCTAGACTCGACTTGGTATATAACATTTGGACTGGAAGTCTTCAACATCTGGCGTGGCATTTTTTCCGAAAACATCATATAAAAGTAGATAGCTATTCCGGGTATCGGGATGGGATACGTTGCAGAAGCTTTCTGTCGCAACATTCACACTGTTCTGGCTTCTAGTGTTGTGCTCGTTCCTTCCTGCAGTTGCGAGTCCTTCGCAGAGCTCTTCTTCTGCGTCTCCTGACAGCATGACGGGGTCTTCGCCTGTTCCCTCGTCCGTTGCCCCTCATGGAACGGGATTGGCCTTCCCGCAGTCCGTCGACACCCTTGCCAACATTTCGGAATACCCGTTGGTGTCGAGAGCCCTGATGTTATCCGGTGGTTCTACAGACGCCGTCCTTGCCGATCTCAATGGAGATCTCAGAGATGACCTCATCGTGACCGTTTCGGACGCGAAGCTAGTTTCAATATTCTTCAGGCAATCCGACGGCAATTTCCTCAGCTATCCCTCAAGCAATACATCAATGGATAGACAACCGATAGGTGTCGCTACAGCTGATTCCTACGGCACTGGAGACCTGCAGGTACTTGTCTTGGGCAAAAGGAACGACGATACCGATACAGAGCATCTCTATGTCTTCAATTACTCGTCAGAGACCGAGCCCCTCGTAGTATATCATATCCTTTCGCTGTACAAGACAGCGAGCTCATTTGTGATCGGACATCTAGATGACAACAGCAATCCGGACATTGCGTTTGCCTGTCCAAAGGACTCTCCTTCGGGTGATCGTGGTGTCGTCGAGATCAGGTGGGGTCCGGACTACGGGACTTTCAGCCTGTTCAACGCAGCCAGAGGATCGAACTCAATTGCGATTGGAGAATTCAATGGCGACGGTCTGCAAGACCTCGCAGTCGCAAACTACTATGATAGGAATGTGACCTTGTTCTACCAGCCATTTACCATTGGAAAACCCGTTGATGCGAGCATTTCGGTCGACGGGGCTCCGATAGCCTTGGCTGCTGGGAGATTCGATAATGACGATCTAGATGATCTGGCAGTCGCGACCGTGAACAGGAGCGCTCTCAGGTTCTACTACCAAGCGCTAGGACATCTCCCTCCCACAGAGGACCTCAACATATCGCTTGATGTGATGCCGAGTTCGATGAGCGCTGGGCTCGTCAACGGCGACAGCCTTGTCGATATCGTGTTGCTTTCAGAGTCCCAGAACGCCTCGCAGGTGTTCCTCCAGCGCTCTTCAGGACAACGGTGGCTACCCGAGCCAGATTTCTCATTTCCGACAGGAGGAACACCACGGTCGTGCCTGATTGGCCAGCTCGATTTCGATGCAACCGTGGACATAGGCATCTCGAGCGCTCGCGCGAACTGGTCGGGATCGAGCTTTGCGATATACTCCAACCATGATGATGCACTCTCGAACAGCAATGCCACCGCATGGTACCACGACTACGCAACTGCTACTCTGATGGACACCGGGGATCTGAACGGCGACGATGTAGAGGACCTCGTGCTTCTCTATCCTGCATGGGAGGCTTTCGGATGCGTCCCCTCCTTCGGGAACAGTGCCAGCGCCAAAGGCCTCGGCTTTGCCCCAGAATTCTTGCTGGTGGACGACTTCGATGCCGATGGCTTCGATGACGTGTTGGTGACACAACAGAACGGTACCAACATCTCGATCTACTTCGGAAGCTTATCAGCCCCTGGATCTTTTCCATCGATCTCTCAGTTTGCAGCTGGGGCCACGATCTCAGATATCGCCGTAGGGGATCTCAACAACGACTCGAGCCCGGACCTCGTTGTCGCAACAGACGATGGCCGTCTGGACATCTTCTTCAATACGCAAAACGAGGTTCCGTTTGATGGCTTCTATGAGCTCAATCCGACGCCGTTGGCCAAGATATGGTCGGTCGTGGTGGGGGACTTCAACTCCGATGGACTAGATGACCTGGCATATCCGCGGTCGCCGCAGTCGATTGACATCTTGCTGCAGCGTGCTTCGGAGCCGTACTTCACTCTGCCTGCGGACCTCACTCTTCGAATCACCTTTGGCGGTGACTTCACTGCGCTTTGGAGCGGGGAGATTACTGGGGACAACAGAACAGACATTGCTGCGATGCGCCCATCCGACCCAGATGTGTATTTCTTCGATCAGGATGATTTCGAAGGCGCTGCACACCCGTATGCATCTCTCACACTGCCAGAGCTCCCGGGATTCGTGTCCTTGACAGATGTCACGGACGACGGCCATGCGGATGTCATCGCTATCTTTGAGTCCGCAGACCTGCTGTTCCTGTACAAGCAAGAGGCCGGGGTCATCCCCGCGATTCCGTCAATGGTCTTCGTGGCCGGGGCTGACCCGAATTACGCCATGCTGGGCGACGGGACCCAGGATCACAGAGGCGACCTGCTCGTGAACAATGCGGGCTCCCACTGCGTGTCCGTTTGGGAACAGATCAACTTCCCGCCCATTCTCGACACAGGGGGACCCTATCAGGCGAGGCAAGGTGATCCGGTCCAGTTCAACGGCTCTGCGGACACTGGGTATTCCGAGATACCATACATGGAATACAACTGGTCTTTCGGTGACGGCACGTACACCGGCTGGGTCCGTGAGGCGCGTCCGATTCATGTATACATGGAGCTGGGCAACTTCACAGTGAACGTGACAGTGAGAGATCCGGGAGGCAAGAGCGATTCGGGATCCACGTGGGTCGATGTTTCTGACAGCTATCCGCACACGGACTTCTATTGGTCGCCTTCGAATCCGAGGGAGGGACAGAATGTGACGATCGTCGACGCAACCAGTTCCTTTGACGAAGTCGTCCTGCGGAACTGGACAATAGACGGCGAGCTCGTGTCCTCCGGGATGGAGCTCACGATTGTAAGGCAGTTCCAAGATGGCGATCATACCGTGTCCCTCGAGGCGACCGACTCCGACGGCTCTGTGAAGAACAGCACAAAGACCATTCACGTTTCGGCCGCGAGCCCCGACATCAGGTTGGTCGGGCCTATGGCAGCGCTTGAGGGAGACGTGGTCCAATTCCAGGTGATGGTCGATGAATGGCATGGCGGGCCCGTGGACGAGATCGAGAAATTCGAGTGGAACTTCTCGTATGACGGTGGCACGTTCGTTCCGACGATTAATACGGGCACGAACAATACCGTCGAGCACGTGTTCAGTTCATCGGCGTTCCCAGAGGTATACACCGTCGCCGTGAAGGTAACCGACGTCGATGGTGACTGGAACATGACGACGGCAGACATTGCAATATCTGACATAGGTCCTCGGGCCGACTTCTCATTGTCCACAACGACTCCGGAGGAGGGTGTACCCTTCAGGGTCGTCGACAATACCTACACGTATGACGGCATCGTCATCTGGGAGTGGAGGCTTGCCTATCCTGACGGTCACTACGTCGAGTTCGCGTTGAACGGGACGGAGATGGCTGAGGTCGAGTTCTCCGATCTGCCTGACGGGGACTATGCCTTCTTCCTGAACGTCACCGAGGCGGACGGGAATACGAGCTTTGCGAAGCTCTCGTTCCATGTCATGGAGATAGCTCCCTTCGTGGTGCTGGAGACCCTGCCTGCGGCCTCCTCATACGAGGAGTTCTTTGAGATTACCTTTGAGGCATCTGTCACGAGCTTCGATCCCGTGATTGGGTACGAATGGGATTTCATCGCGCCCGGAGGCGTGTTCCAGAGCGACAGCTCGACAGTTGAGGGCACGACCGCGCACACATACGTCGAGGTGGGAAACTACACGGCTAAGGTCAGAGTGACTGACTCCGACGGTTCGCAGAGAGTGCAGCCCGTGTACGTCAATATCAACCAGAAGAAGCTCCAGGGGGATTTCAACACCGACGTCGTCTGGGCGAGAAATCCGGAGCAGACCAACGAGATCACGTTCAACGCATCCGCTCTCGCCATGAGATTCCCCGACATCATCGAGACCATGTGGAGCTTCGGCGACGGCTCTGAACTCTCGATGCCCGGTCCTCCAATAGGGGACGTCACCCACGTCTATTCCCCTACGGACGACTACGTTGTGCATCTCACGGTGACGGATGATGACCACGATAGCCTGGTCCTCGTTGCCACCCTGATGCTGAAGCAGCCCTCCATCGCGCTCTATCAGCTACAGGACGGCTCGGTAGTCAACTCGGGCACCCAGCTGCAGTTCATGATCAGTCCTGGGTCCACGCCGCTGGTATCCGTGGTCTATTCCGTGAACGGAGGGACCTTCTATCCCTTCGCGACCCTGTACCTGATCGGTTCTGCCGGGTGGGATGATGGCTCCTACTCGATCGTCGTCAGGGCGAGCGACGAGGCCGGCAACGTTGCAGTGAAGAGTGTCAGAATCGTGATAGATGATGATCCGCCCGACGTGAGTGTCCTTGCTCCCCTCACATCCGTCTATGGTGGGGACAAGATGAACATATCTATAAGCGTGTCAGACGCGAATATCGGATCTTCCGGAGCGATCCTTTACGTGATGTTTCCGGGCGACGACTCCTTCTCGCCGTTCGGGATGGCCGCCGCTGGTAGCGGCGTGTTCTTCAGGGTCGTGGAAGTCCCCTCCCGTGCGGGCGAGCTACGGTACTACGTGAACGTGTCGGACCTCGCGGGCAACAGCGCCACGACAGATGTCTTGGTCGTGGCAGTGAAGCTGCACTTCATAGACATCGCGTGGCCATACCTTCTGGCCACTGCGATCCTTGCCGCGCTCGGGACCGCTGCGTACTTCATGCGTGAGGCGAAGATCGCTGTCGACGAGACCTTCCTGATATACAACGACGGCAGGCTGATATCACACAGCACTCGAAGGCTGAAACCAGGAATGGACGACCAGGTCCTCGGCGGCATGCTGACCGCGATACAGGACTTCGTCAAGGACTCGTTCAAGGACGTCACATCGTTCACCCTTCGCAAGCTGGAGTTCGGCGAGAAGAGCGTCCTCATCGAGAAGGGCGCTCACCTGTACCTTGCGGTCATACTTCACGGGAAGGCGTCCAAGAAGGTCGCTGCCAAGATGCAGCGCGTGGTCGACGAGATCGAGGAGGTCTTTGCTAGGTATCTGCGAGACTGGGATGGCGATCTTGACAGCCTCAGGGGCGTGAACGACATAGTCAAGAAGCTTTATTCCAAGGCACCAATTCTCCCCAGCTCCCTGCGGAGACGGGAGACCTAGGTGAGATATTGGCTCTGCCCCTGCCCGACATTCCCACGGCATTGGGCGTCGCGGTATTCTGCACGGGGATGGCTCTCGTCTCCTACTACAGGAAGATCTTTGACATATCTGGTGCTGTGTCCGCGTTCGTTGTTGGGATGGTCATAGGGCTCTGCGGCCATGTCCTCTGGCTCCTGCTTCTGCTTATATTCTTGATGTCCAGCTTCGCGGCCACAAAGTACCGATTCGAGTGGAAGAAGGCCGAGGGCTTTCAGGAGGGGGCCAAGGGCGAGAGGACTTGGAGAAATGTGGCGGCAAACGGGGCGATACCTACCGCTATTGCCTTCTTCAGCTTCCTCGCTGGGACAACAGAAGCGGGAGGTGATATCTTTCCAAAGGACACTGCCAGCTTCCTGTTCGTGTCCGCGATCGCGGTCGCGGCATCAGACACTGCAGCTAGCGAGATTGGCATCGTGGATCCGAGAGCGTTTCTCATCACGACGTTCGAGAGAGTCAAGCGAGGGAGCGATGGCGGCATCTCGCTGACCGGGCAGTTCGCTGCATTCATCGCGGCCGCATACACATCCGCCATGTCGTATGTCGTCTTCGCCGGCCTTGACAGGGAACTGCTGGCAGGGCCCGCGACGATATTCATCCCTATGTTGTGCGGATTCTTCGGATGCCAGATCGACAGCCTGATCGGTGCCACAATTGAGCGCCAGGGAAAGATCGGCAAGCTCGGAAACAACTTCGTGTCTATTTTTTCAGGGACTGCGCTGGCGTTCGTTCTCTCTCTCGCCTAGACCTTCCTCAGAACATGCGCATCTATCGCGCCACAGAGAGTCTTCTCGATTCGCCCGTCCTCTCGCAAAGTCCCTAATCTCGGATCGCATGACCACTGTACCTCTTGCCCCTGTATCGGTCCACGAACACCCTGCCGAAAACGTCCTGGTCGGCCATCCTGTGTCATGAAGAAAGGTTTGGCTAGAGCCTCCCTATTCTCTCAACTGCTTGCGCGAGAGATTCCGCGTGGTCATCGGCAAGGCTGGATACCGTGTCGCCGTTTGCGATGACCTGGATCGCCTTCATGCCGGCCTTCTTCGCTCCTGCGACATCCCCCTCTGGGTCATCGCCTATGTGAACTGCGGCCTTCGGCATGACCTTGAGCTTGTTCAAGGTCACCCGGAAGGCCCCGGCCGACGGTTTTCGGACGAGTATCTCGTCCGAGAAAGTCGTCGTGTCGAAGAACTCCAGAATGCCCATGTTGTTCATGACGACTCTGAGCACCGCCCCAGGGGTCCTGCCGGTGTTGGATATCAGGCCGAT
>CAYOXJ010000058.1:0-7369 GCA_964407905.1 uncultured Thermoplasmata archaeon | reverse complement strand
TTTCGCCATACTGGGCAAGTTCGCAACGCGCAGGAAGGCCAGGGAGGCAGAGAAGAGCATCTCCTCCAGGCTGAGGCTGCCGCAGTACATCAAGCAGGACACGGTCCTCCGGAGCTACTCAAGGCCGGTGGATGCTAGGGGCATCGATGGCCGCTACGATGCCCTCAAGATGACTCTGTCCGAGGCATACTCGCTAGATGTAGAGCCGCTCAGACGGTTGGAGGGCTATCCCATCGACCTTCCCCTGCGTCATGTGCCGAGGCTGCAGGACCCCTGGGGGTTGCACAAGGGGGAGCTCGTCGGCATAAAGGGCAAGTGGATGATCTACAACGACGGCGGCCTGAAAGCACTGAACCTGTCTGCCCTGGAGGCGAGATTCCTCTCCAGGGAGCTTCCATGAGCAGTTCGGAGGCTCAAAACACAGAAATAGGTTCCTCGCTTTAATGCCAACGGGAGGAATGAGATGAGAATAACGTGGCTGGGCCACTCGGCATTTCTAGTCGCAGGCAAGGACAGGATACTGGTCGATCCCTTCCTCACGGGGAACCCGATGGCTTCGACCACTGCCGATAAAGTCGACTGTGACATCATATGCGTTACGCACGGGCACGGTGACCACCTGGGCGACACGATCGACATCGCCAGAAGGACTGGTGCGAGCATCGCGTCGATCATTGAGATGTCTGATTGGCTCGAGAAGTGCGGAGTGAAGAGCGTCGGGTTCAACATTGGAGGGACCGCGAGAATCAGAGAGACGAGCATCACGTTGGTTCCGGCCTTCCACTCGTCGAGCATTGGCGCTCCAGGGCTGGAGTTCTCCGCCGCGATGCCCGTGGGTGTGGTCATCGACTCTGGAAAGGTCGTCTATCATGCGGGAGATACCTCGGTCTTCAGCGACATGAAGCTGATCGGCCAGCTCTATAGGCCTATCGTGGCGATGCTTCCCATCGGTGGCTTCTTCACGATGGACCCGAAACAGGCGGCCATGGCCACTTCACTCATCAGGCCAAAGGTTGTGATACCGATGCACTACGGCACGTGGCCTCCCATCGCGCAGGACCCCAAGGAGTTCGAGAAGCTCGTCAGGAGGTCCTCGAAAACCAAGGTCACGGTCATGGAGCCCGGGGGATCGCTGGAAGTCTGATCTATGATGGCAAAGATACTCACCCCCCAGGAAGTCAGAGATCGCCACGGGAGCATGTTCTCCAAGAGACTCATCACGATGGTCGATGAGAGGGCAGGCAGAGCAAAGATCATCGAGGAGTGCTGTGCCCAGGGTCCCGTGGAGTGGGACGCGGTCAACAGGCTGAGGGCGCACGGAGTCGTCGAGCACGTCGAAGTCATGGGCACCACCCTGATCATGGATGCGCGGGTTGGCGAGGGCGAAGTGAGGTTCGGCCCGGCGTCGAAGGAGAGCGGCGGGCAGGCTCTGAAGTCGCTTCTGGTCAAGGACGGCAAGGTCGAGACCACATGGATAGGACTTGCGGGCGCAAGCGTTGGCGTCGGCGCGTGCCTTCCACAGGCGGAGGGCGTCGAGAAGGTGGAATTTGTGGGCGACGAGCTCGTTGGTGGTGGCAGAAGGGTCGAGATCAAGATCACGACCCCCCTTCACAGACGTCTGATCATTGGAATCGACGACACGGACACGAAGGACAAAGGGGCGACCTGGGTCCTGGGTCTGAGGCTTGGGCGGGAGAGTCCCAAAGGCATATTCCTCTCCCATAAGATCGTTCAGTTGAACCCGCATGCTCCTCAGAAAACGACCAACTGCGCATCCACGGGGGTGGGCTTTGCCGTGGCTCCGGAGGAGGTCAAGTCAGCCGTTGCCTGGGCGAAGGATTTCGTCGCCCGGAACACATTCTCCGACCAGACATCTGTGGCCGTGTACGAGGGCCTGGACGTCCCCAGGAAGCTCGTCAAATACGGTGCGGACGCCAAAGAGACGATTCTCGCGATACACGACGCCGAGCACGTGGCGAAGGAGTGCGGCGTGGAACTTCACGAGATAACGGGCAGGCGGGGAATGATCGGCGCGGTGGCAGCCATTGGCTGCTTCGACCTGGGGCTGTACAGTGCAGGTCTACCAGAGGATTTCAAGCACATATAAGTATAAATTGAGCGCGCACATTGGAGGGCCCTGAACGGTCAGCACATGACAGCGGATATATCGAGAGTTATCTCATCGACCGCTTACCAGACCTATGAGAAGCGGCTTCTGAAAGAGGTGCTGTCAAGGCCTGTCCCTCACCACGTCGCTATCATCATGGATGGGAACAGACGCTATGCGAAGGACTTCGGCCTGATGATCACTGAGGGGCACGACAAGGGGAGGCAGAAGCTCGAAGACGTCCTCGAGTGGTGCATGGAGGTCGGCATAAAGGTCCTCACAGTCTACGCGTTCTCGACCGAGAATGTCGGGAGGTCCAAGGAGGAGGTCGACGATCTGATGAGGATGTTCGTGGACAACTTCCGCCGGCTCGGTGACGAGGAGCGCGTGCACAAGCACAGGATACGCGTCCGAGTGCTGGGCCAGAGGGACCTGTTGCCTCAGGACCTCCAGGAGGCCATCAAGTACGCCGAGGAGAAGACGAAAGACTATGGTGACTACAACTTCAACCTTGCAGTTGGCTATGGCGGCAGGGAGGAGATAGTCCAGGGCATTCGCAAGATCGCTGAAGCTGTCAAGGAGGGCAAGCTGAGGGCGAGCGACATATCGGAGAAAACCTTTTCCGACTACCTCTATACCAAGGACGTCCCCGATCCAGACCTGATTCTGAGGACCTCGGGGGAGGAGCGGATCTCGAACTTTCTGCTGTGGCAGCTTGCTTACTCAGAGCTCTACTTCTCGGACATCTATTGGCCCGGGTTCAGAAAGATTGATTTCCTGAGGGCTGTTCGCTCATATCAGCTGCGAAAGCGGCGGTTTGGCACCTAAACACTTTTCGACGCTTTTTCTGGTAACATCGGTCAGTTTCCAGTCAAAATGAATCGAAATGGAGCCGTGAAAACCCTCTTTCTGTATGAATTCCGTTACCTTGAAGTATGCCTTGCTCATAGGGAGGCCCGGTAGTCCGATGACATCTGAAACCGCACCTGAGCACCCCTGTGAGATCTACGAACGATGGAAAGGGCTCGACCTCAAGATGCTGCCCATCGACAGGACAGACATCCGGATTCTCTGCGAGCTCCGAGAGAACGCCCGGATGAGCAACTCGGAGATCGCGAAGAAGCTCAATGTCACGGAGGCGACTGTCAGGCGGAGAATAAAGAACCTGATCGAGAAGGGCATAATCCTGCGCTTCTCGATACACATCGACTACAGGCTCATCGAGAACACTGTCAAGGCATACATTCATGTCAAGACCGTGACGGACAAGCTGGATAAGGTCGTCCAGCACGTGACGAATCACAACAGGGTCGTGGCGGTGTACAGGGTCACGGGCGAATATGACCTTCTCGTCGTGGCACTCTTCGTCGGGATGACCGAGCTGCAGGAGTTCATCGACAGTTTCCTGAAGATGGATGGCATCAAGGAGACGGACACGCAAATCGTCATGAGCGCACACAAGGGCGTGCCGTGGACGGGAATATGAACTTCATGCTGCCTGCAACGCAATCTGAACAACGTCCATGGTCTTGATGTCGAGTCCGGCCCTCTTCGCACCAGCGTTGAGGTTCACCTGGCAGAATGGGCACGAAGTTGCTATCACTTCTGCGCCCGCTTCGACGAATTGCTTCACTCTCTCTGCTGCGACTTCCTCCGCCATGTCGTTGAAAGCGGACTTGAACCCTCCTCCCGCTCCGCAGCACTGGGAATCCTCCCTTTCGGCCTTCAGCTCGATGAGTTGCAGCCCGGGTATTGCCCTTAGGACGTTCCTGGGCGCATCATAGACCTTAGCATGTCTCCCAAGGTGGCAAGGATCGTGGTACCCGACTTTCTTCTTGAATTCCTTGCTGAACTTCAGCCTTCCCTCTTTGATCAGCTTCTCGAGATACTCCGAGATGTGGTACAGCTTGAACGAGGGCTTGCCGGTCAGCTTGGGGTAATCGTTCTTCATGGTGTTGTAGCAGCCGGCGCACGCAGTCACCATCGCCTTCCAGCCGCGCCTGTCCATCTCCCTGACATTGTGCGGCGCGAGATCGTCCCTGACTATCCCTTTCTGCCCTGTTCTCAGCAATGGCGAGCCACAGCACCATTCCTCATCGCCCAGAATGTTGAACTTGACGCCAGCCCTGTCCAAGAGCTTCGCAGTGGCTGCGGCCAAAGGCTGCATCCTGTATGCTTCCGTGCAACCCGTGTAGAACACGACCTCTGGGTCCGACGAGAGCTTCAGATCCTGCGGAAGCCAAGCAGCGCGCTTGTCCTTGGGCTCGTCGTAAGGATTTTTCTTCGCCATCACCTTCTCTCTGATCTTCTTGTGGGCTTCCATGGGCCCATAGCCCTGGTCAATGAGCCATTCCTTCACATCTTCCCACATATGCGCGAAGTCGATCTCGACGTGGCAATTGTGTTCGCATGCTGCGCAAGACGTGCACTGGAACATCCGCTCGACGAATTCAGGGGTCACTTTGGTCTGTCTGCGCAAAAGCCTGTCAACCGGCGTCTTCCTGGCAATCTGTCTCAGGTAGTAGACTTTTCCTCTCGGTGTGGAGGACTCCCAGCCTATCTGGCCGTATACAGGGCATGTATCCCTGCAGTAGCCGCATTGCAGACATGCGTCTAGGTCCTTCTCGATGTCAGTGATTTTCTTCATGATAGCCACCGAAAGATGCCGTTACTGTAATGCTATGGCCGACGTTCTATGCAGATGTTCCCGTTGGCCAATCGGATTGCTTGGTTCCAAGGGATATCTTCATTATTGATAAATCTAGCGAAGCATAGAAGAAAGGAGAGCTAGCCATTCACTCTCAGCGTAGCCTTTTCGATTTCTCTCTTCTAGCTGCGAGACGGATTTCAATTTCCCTTCCCGGCGTGAACCCTTTGAGGCTGCTCAGCATGCCCCTAACCGTGTCGTCGACGATGTTCGAGACGAACTTGCCCGTGGCGATCTTCTGGCCCCCTACGGTTATCTCCACATCGACGCTCGAGAGCTCCCTGCAATCCCGCAGCTTGCTCCTGCGAGTGACTATCGCGCGGGCAAGGCCCTCGCAGTCATGGCCACACTTCTGACAATTCAGACCTGGGAGCAGCTTGAGCGTTCTCTCGACTGCCACCTCGTTCTCGACATAGGCAACAAGATCGCCCACCTTTGGGTTTGCCATTATCGTTCCTTTCCGTGGCTTCAGGTTCCCTACTGCCACTTTGGGAAATGACCCCTCTTTGAATCCCTCAACTATGACCACGTCCGGCCTGAACTCCTGCACCACAAGCCTTGCGATGTCATCTGCGGAAGTCCTCGAGTGCTTGATGTAGGTCGTCTCCGATTCCGACGAAAACACCACTGGATCGCTCCCCGCCTTCCAGTGGCGCCAAGTGTCCTTTCCTTCGCAGTCGATGCTTTTCTTGTGGGGCGAGTGCTTGATCGACGAGACTCTATATCCCTTCTTGACGAGCCTCTGCACGAGCTCCTCGACGAGCTTCGTCTTGCCAGCGTCCTGGAAGCCGTAGATGCCAAGGATCATATTGTCTCCCTCGAACCCGATATCGATAATGTGGGATAAAGCTGATTGAGGCCCTCACTTCCTTCTGAGAAGCGATGCCGTCATCCTTGGCAGACTGGCGTACACCGTGTTCTCGGTCCAATCCAGTTCTCCCTTCTCGCAGATCGTGGACTCGCTCAAGGCGAAGGCAGCCTCTCTCAGTTCGTCCATCTCATGACCTGTTGCCTTTCCTTTGCCGACTATCGAGTCGATCTTCTTCGACAGCGCGTGTGCGGCAGCAATCCTTCCTTCGGTCCTGTCAGCCACATCCTCTGGGACAAGCCCCATCTTCTTCTTGATTCCGTTCAGACCGAGCGCTGCTGAGTATGCAGCGTCCACGATTTGCCCCCTTGTCATCCATTTCGTCTCGTAGTTCAGGACGTACTTCCAGCTCGGCATGGTCGCCAGCTTGACATGGTCCTCCAGAGTCGACGCGAAGAGCCTGAATCCGAAGTTCTCAGGATCCTCGAAGGCGTTCCCGCCAGGGTCGAGGAACGGCGCCAGTGGACTGATGAAAGGTAACAGACGCTTGGCCTTGAACCTCTCACATAGTCTCTCAGCATACCTCACGGTCTCCTGCACTGATTCCATAGTCTGCGTTGGCAGACCGATCATGTAGAACATGTCGAACCTGCCGCAGCCGGCATCTAGGAAAGCCTCGGCTGATTTCTCAAGGCCCGCATTTGTGTACGACTTCCCCTGGGCCTTCCTCACGGCTTCGTCATGCGTCTCAGGCGACATCTGGACGCTGAACCTGTCCAGGCTCGAGGCCACCTCTTTGGCAAAGGCTGCGTCTGCAGGAGTGAACAGTTCGATTATGACCTCGTTCTTGACCTTCCTTCGTTTGAGCTCTGACAGGAACTTGGTGGCATAACTTCTACCAGCCTGCCTCAGGTCTCCGACCACGAAGGTCGCGCCCTTGACATGCTCCTCCGCTCTTGCGACATCGTCCGCGAGGAGATTGGGCGATCGGTAGGCTGGTTTCTTCCTGGAGAAGTTCCTGGAGAAAGAGTCACACGAGCCTGCACAGTTTACGCAATTGTGTGTGCATCCTCTGACAGAGACAGCGATGGACATCGGATTGGATTTCCAATTCTTGTACGGGAGGTGTCCTTCGAGGTCTCTGTACCTGAGGACCTTTCTGACGATGAGGCCATAGTCTATGACGACATCGTCAAGATGCTCAGGAACATGCGTCAGCGCATTCACCCTGGTTCTTCTCCCCTCTCTCCAGGTCAGGTTCGGGACCCCATCCAAGCTCTTCCCGGACAGGATGCTGTCCATGAGCATCTCGAAGGGCATCTCAGTCGAGTCGCCTCTTAGGACATGGTCCACCTGAGGGTGTCCGGCAACAAGCTCCCTATGGTAGTAGGAGGCACTGAACCCGCCCATCACGATCGGCGTGTTCGGATGGTGCTTCTTGACCATCTTGGCGAGCTCGAGTGCACCCTGGACATGAGGCATCCAATGAAGGTCTATCCCGAACACTGGAGCGTCGATCGACTTGATGAACTTCTCCGGATCGAACTTCTTTGACGACAGCATTCTTGTCGCTATGTTTGCGATTCTCACCTCATAGTCGAGGGACTCAAGGTGGGACGCGATGGTCGTAAACCCTATCGGATACATCTCGAAGATCGGAGTAGATGGAATGAGATCGCTCACTGGTCCGAGGAGCAGAGTCCTCTTTCTGAAGTCCATGACACTTGGAGGATGCAGAAGGACCAAA
>CAYOXJ010000057.1:0-7443 GCA_964407905.1 uncultured Thermoplasmata archaeon | reverse complement strand
ATGCCCTGGGATGGGTCGCATACTTTCCCGACGGACCATAGGGTGCCTCCGCCTCTGCTTCCGTCACACAAAGAGGGCGCCTAGCGAGCTCTTCTCAAGTACTCAGAAAGCGCTTGATCGCCCCTGCGCACAACCTCTTTGTCGAGCGGGGCGACTTCGTGCTCCCTGAGCAGCCTTCTGGCGATCTCGCGCGCTTCCGGAAGCATGCGATCAGAGAGTGTAGCCTCCATGGCAAGCTTGCTCCTGTCCCAGAAATGTAGTTCCTTCCTGAAGTTGCGCGCTGTGTGGGGATGTGACAGGAAGCTGTTGCCATGACCAACCTGTCGCGTCACCTCCAGGGCGACGGAATCGCCGTCAATCCTGAAATCCCTCAAGAACGAACGGAAGTTGTCCCAGACGCACGAATCCAGCACCATCTGGTCCAATGAGTAGCCTTTCGCGCAGTCCAGTCCCCCAATGCCGGACACTAGGTCGCTACCAGCGAGCGCGCTCGCGGCGATCGCAAACGCCTCCGAGAACGAGGTTCTGATGCCCGGCCCGTCCTCGCCCAACCCCCAAGTGGCGACCATGCACGGTCTCTGGTACCTCTTCGCCATTTGGCCTGTAGCCGCGGACAGAAGCAATCCTTCAGGAGCCGAATGGTCAATTTCCCCGGTCTTCATGTTGGCGGGCATCGAGCACGACCCGTAGATGTGCGGTGCTCCTGGCGATGCGCAGTTGGATATCACGATGCTGGCTAGGTTCTCGGCATTGACATTCACGATTGTCCCCGCAATCGTCACTGGGGCGGACATGCCCGACATGGACATCGAATGGCAAAGTATGGGGATACCGGCTCTTGCGAACTCGACTTGGGCCTCCACCGCTCCCTTATCGAATGAAAGAGGCGAGATAGGGTTAGTGGCGCAGGAGAAGATCGGCCTCCTTCTGAGCTCTTCGTCATCGCCTGCAACCAGGGAAGCAAGCTCTATCATCCTTTTCGCATCGTCAGCGCTGATGCAATCCCCTTGCACGTGGAGTTCACAGTTCTGAAGCCCGGTCCAGAGCTCGTAGAGGTTGTGACCTGCAGGCGGCACGTCGGAGACGGTAACGATAGGCCAGAAGAAGTCCACGGCTTCGAGGGCATCCGCAAGCCGCGCAGCATCCGCGAGGTCCTTTCTCGTGGCGTTCCGCTTCGCGCCGGACTCGAAATCCCTCACGTACAGCGTGAGCCCATCCGTCGTCAGTCTTGGGAACCCCGCCGCTGGTAAATCAACGTCGTTCGCACTATTCCTTGCACATAATTTGAACTCCTTGGGTGCCTTCTTCAACGCGCTGCTCACCACTTCCTCAGGGATTCGTGCGATCTTCTTCCTGCGGTCTATTCTCGCGCCATAATCTTGAAGCAGCGAGAGTACCGAGTCGCTTCTCACCAAGATTCCTATGTCGGCCAAAACCTCAAGGCTCTTGTCGTGAATTAGAGCTTCTTCGTCAGCACTAAGGAACTTCAGTCTCGCAGATGCCATACCTTACACCGCTTCCGCACACTGTCCGTCGTACATTTCCGAAGCTAAGTTCTCTATAAGTAGTTTACGTATAATCAATAACGACTTCGCACTTTTCACCTGGGGAATGAACTGAACAGCTTGATCGATGCCTTCAGACATGCAAGATTCCGAGCCTGTAGTCTCTGCGTCGAGATCACGGGCCATTGTAGGGAAGGAAAGATCGTGCTCTATGTAGACAAAGCGAGAAGAAGGATGGAAACGGGATGATACCCCACAAATCCAGGGGCCGAAATTGACAACTACGAATTCGCATTCAATGACCAGAGGCGCAGGGTGCTTCACATTATACATAATGAAATCGGGAAGATCATCGAATCAATTTGATGCAGTTGACTCTGCGGTCCTGCTGCAACTCACAAAAAAGGAGCATAACATAAATGGAGCAGAAATCAATCAAACCCTTTCGTATCTTTCTCAATGCAATATCGCAGTTTCCCAAAAGATGATTAGTCAGGGTGTACATACGTCGGCCGAACTTGGGGAGTGCGCGCGTGATATTTGAAGTTCTCACAGAAGACGATATCAATCAAGTAGACAAGGCAACAATGGACATCCTCGCAAACACTGGTGTCGCAATCTACGAGAAACAGAGCATGCAGGTCCTAGAGCAAGCTGGAGCAGACATAGATGGGGCTCGCTCACGAGCGAGGATTCCCGAGCGTACGATCAGGGAGGCACTTGAGAAGGCCCCTTCGAGATTCAAGCTCGCTGGGCGTGACGGCAGAAAGACAGTGGAGCTTGGCTCAGGCGAGACTTACTTTGCGAACTCATCAAGCGGAATCAAGGTTCTCGATCACTCTACGGGCTCTTCCAGGGAATCTGTCTTGGCAGACATTCCAATGTTCGCTCGAGTAGCCGACGCGCTAGAGAATATCCATTTCAACGGGCCCGCAGTAGTCGCCCATGATGTCAAGGGCAAACTGCGTTCTCTGAGCGAGATGCTTGCAGCCGTCGAGAACACAACCAAGCACGTTGGCCATGAATGTCAGGGGACCGAGTTGACAAAGCACTATATCCAAATGGCCCAAATAATTGCCGGAGGAGAGACTGAGTTTCGCAAAAACCCCAGTGTGTCAGTCGGGGGCACTCCTGTGAGTCCCCTACAGTTCGATGGACCAGAAACAGAAGCAATGCTGGAATGTGCGAGAGCGGACATGCCCTACGATGTTTCCAGTAATGCCATGGGCGGAGGCACCGCTCCGATGACCCTCGCTGGAGAGCTTGCCATCATAAATGCGGAGGTCTTGACGGGCTTGACGCTCTGCCAACTCGTGAACCCTGGAAGTCCCGTGATCTATGGAAATCACGCCTCGATAATGGACACGAGAACAGAGGTTCTTGCGCTCGGAGCGCCCGAGCGTGCAATACTTGCGACGGCAGTCGTGCAGATGGCGAGACATTATGGCATTCCATCCGAGGTCGGCGGAATAAGCACAGATGGGAAGACACTTGGAGATCAAGCGATGTTCGAGAAGACAATGGGGGGTCTCCCTCCAGTCCTCGCCGGAGCTGACATCATCTTCGGACCTGCTGTCCTATCCTCATATACGACCTACAGTCTAGAGCAGCTGGTTATTGACGACGAGATAGCCAGCGCATTGACAAGGATGCGCAAAGGAATGAATGTGAATCAAGAGAGTTTGGCGGTTGAGCTGATCGACAGAGTCGGTCCGGGCGGCTCATTCGCTGGTACAGGGGACACTCTCAAGCACCTTGGAATAGACGTTTGGCTTCCTGTTCTGGCAGATAGAAACACTGAGGACAATTGGAAGAAGGAGGGTTCCGAGAGCATGTGCTCAAAGGCCAGGAAGATGGCGTTGGATATCCTTTCGAATCATGAAGTAAAACCTCTTGACCAAGAACAGAAGAGGGACATTGACAAGGTCATGAAAGCAGCCGCCAAAATCCACTAGAGAACGATGATTCGTCGTAGGCGATGGCCTCCAGCGGGGCTCACGACGCTTGGACAATCGACAACTGGGGCGATGGTTATGATCTGATCAACGGCGTGTCGGGCTTTGCCCCCCAAGGGCGTCTTGGTACGATAGCGCTGGAGCCGGGACCTATGTCTTCGAATGGACAGACGATGTTCTAATGACCTCATAGAACTGGATTTCTCCAGTTCAAACCCTTTCGCTATTTTCCTTTTCTGGCAAGAAGCGACCAATAGGCAAGTCCTCTGTTGCCATGCCTTAGGGGCTGGTCTTTAATCTCGAAATCTAGATTGAACTGCCTGCACTCTTCGTTCTGATGTCATAGTCAAACAAGAACCCTTGACCATGTTCAAAACAAGATATGAAAAAAGACCTTAGTCTTAGGATGGGGATTTCGCTTGCGGAGAAATGGCGACGGTGAACGTGTCAAGGGTCAACGCACAGATGCGAGACCAAAGCCAGAATCAAGACGGACAAGATCGATGCAGAGACCTTGGCTCAGCTGTTGAGAGCAGACCTGATTCCTCGATCTTGGGGCCCTTCGAAAGATATCAGGGATCTGAGATAGCTCGTGAGACAGCGCGCATATCTCGTCCGGCAGTCCACGAGCCTCAAGAGCCGAATCCATGCCGAACTCCTCAGACGAGAAGTACGACGTCCGGAGGACTTCGTGAAGTCGTTCTCGATAAGAAGCAACGACTGGATGCGCTCTCTTGGGATTCCAACTGTTAGCTCATGTCTGGACTGCCTCGAAAACGTCCAGAAACAGATCGATTACATCAACACCCAGCTGCTGGACGAGTATAACCGAAGGCACAATGCCCAGCTCATAGCTACGATACCGGGCATCGGGTTCTACAGCGCCCTCTTCATCATCACTGAGATAGACGACATCCGCAGGTTCCCGCATCCAGAGAACCTCTGTGCGTACGCAGGACTCGTGCCGACTGTGAGGCAGTCGGCATCGTCAGTCCATTATGGTGCTATCAGCAAGGGCGGGTCCAGCAATCTCCGCTGGATGCTCACTGAGGCTGTCCACACTCACACGCATTGCGAGCCAGACTCGCGGCTCTCGAGATTCTATGCTAAAGTCGCGAGACGGAGAGGCAAGCAGAAGGCAATCGTCGCGACTGCGAGGAAGCTCCTTCTTATGATCTACTGGATGCTCTGGACGAAGGAGCCATATCACTGTCAAGGATTCAACCCCGTGTTTCCTTCTGCACGAACAAGTGCGACATAGGGATTGGGGCAGGTACCTAGCAATGGACGAAGCTGCTATAGTTCGGGAAAACCGCGAATAGAGACTTGCCCGACAACGCCAATCAGATCGACGACAGAAGGCATATTTAGAAGAGAACGAAGAGCGGTTCAGACGAAGGTGAGAGTACCTTGCACATAGGGGAAGGAAAGGCAGTCAGGGCCCAAGAGGAAGTGAGCGTTTGTGACATACCTTATTCAGAGCTTCTCTCCAGAGCGAATAAGCTCAAGGGGGAATTCCAAAGACTTCTTCATGAGGCAATCAGGTACCCGACCGTGGCTCCCCGGGACAAGAAAGGGCTGAGGGAGTGCGCCGATGCTATTCAAAGGCAGTTCGAGCACAACGGATTCAAGGTGATTCAATGGGGCGATCCGCCAATCGTCTACGCTGAGCGGGATGTGGGTGCCAAGAAGACCCTGATGTGCTATCACCACTACGATGTTCAGAGCGAAGGCGATTTGAGGTTGTGGAAGTCCTCTCCCTGGAAGATGGTTGTCCGGGAAGGACGCATGTTTGGACGAGGAGCGATTGACAACAAGGGGCCCTGCATCGGCAGCCTCCTGGGCTTCAAGTTAGTCGAGGATGCTCTCGGAGACCTTCCTGTGAACGTTAGGTTTGTGGTCGAGGGCGAGGAGGAATGGGGCTCTGAGATACTCGCGAAATTCGTCAAGAAGCATAGGGGCCTGATGAAGGCCGATGGATGCGTGTGGGAGCTCCTGTCGGCGACCAAAGCGAGCGTAACCGAGATATGCCCTGGCATGAAGGGATGCCTGGGGATCAGCATGACTGTGGGGGGACCTCCTGGGTTCCCGAAGGTCGATGCCCACTCAGCATACGGGGGCGCTATCCCGAGTGCTGCATGGCGACTGATCTGGGCCGTCAACTCATTGAAGAACAGCGACGACAACATCACAATCGACGGCCTGAGCGGACTAATCCGACAGCCAACCAAAGAGGACATGGCCGCTCTTAGGAACTATCGAGGAGACATCGGCCAGAAGCTCAAGGACAGCCACGGTATAGACAGGTTCCTTAAGAACAAGAAGGGGCTCGATCTCCTGAAAGCCCTGTACCTAGAACCATCCCTATCGATAAACGGCCTGGAAAGCGGTTGCCAGGGGGAGATCCATTCTACAATTATCCCTGCGAAGGCAACGGCCAAGCTCGACCTTCGCCTTGTCCCAGATATGAGTTCCGAGAATGTTATGAAGCTCCTGCGAACGCACCTTGACAAGAGGGGCTTCGCCGATATTGGGCTAACGGGCTCAGGATATGATGCGGCGAAGACCCCCGTCACCGACCCGTTCGTTGAGTTGGTGGTCCAAACGGCGAAGGAAATCGCTGCACCGGCACCGGTCAATACTGTGCCGCTCATGCCTGGGACGGGACCTGCATACCTGTTCGAACCCTACACACCATTCTGCTATTGTACCTGCTACGCGAACATGGACAAGACCTATGCACATGCGGCGAACGAGAACTGGCCAATCTCCTGTATGGTGAACAGCATCGCATTTGTGGCAAGAATCGCAGAGCAGCTCGGTTGATGTTGATTGCTCGTTTGAGGAATAGATTCTGATTGCCTTCGATAGACATGATATACGATCCGATTTGCACCTTCGGTTGTAGACCTGCACTGAGCGCTCTGAAGAAATCCTCGATGAAGAGCAAGAGAAGAGATCCCAGTTTCCTCTTCGCATCCTGGGGGAGACGGAGGTGAAAATCCATCGCCTGGCAGTCGACTCGACAAGGTCCAGCTCTACATCCCTAAGCACCTGCTACATGTGCGTGCTCAAAGCAATACGGAACACGCGTAACGCTCTACTCATAGGTATCCGAAGCAGACCGCAACGATTGACCGGAGGAGGCAGCACATCGTGGCGATGAAGCTCAGGCGAGGGCCATCGAGCGACTCGCAAGACTTCGTCTGGACGCTGAAAGATGTTCATCCGGCGACACATCATGTGAAGCAAGTGGGCGCCAGCAACGGCTACAACGCAGAATCAAACAATGATTATGCCCGCGATATCCAGGGCGCGAGGACGGCGATACCCATTCGAGCCAACGTGCATTCATACTTGGTCTTCGTTGATCGTTTTCCGAGCCACCGACACTCAGAAAGATGAAGAATGAGAACATGCGATCATCGAACTCCTGAGCGTTGAGAAGAGTGAAGATGGTTGTCTTCTGTTGGTTGAGGAAATATCGAAGTTCTTGAAGGTGAACCCGTGGTGGCTGCAACAGCGGCGCTGTTGAGGACACATCGCGGTGAAAGATTGTTCTGGCGTTGCGGAGAGGCAAGGACCTTCATCCTTCACCGCCCGGCTGAGCCCGGCTGCGTCAAGAGAAATAGCTACAAGTTAGAAACATTCTTCGCCGGCGGACATTCGAACTACACTATTAGCGACTCCGCTGATAACTCCCGGTAGAACATGGGTTGAAATCCAGGTCCATTGTTGTTTCTTGAACAAGATGATCGGGCAGAATCATGACAACCGCGCTTCGTAATCCTCATACCCAAACTGCCGGACAATTCTGATCTTGTTGGATTTCGTGAGTATAGCTATTGAGGGGAGAGGCATACCATTGAATACGTTGTTGCTCACGACGGCATAAGTGACCATATCAGAGAACATGATATTTGATCCACGATGCAATGGTTGCGGAAATGAGTAGTCTCCAAGGATGTCTCCTGACATACAAC
>CAYOXJ010000056.1:0-7491 GCA_964407905.1 uncultured Thermoplasmata archaeon | reverse complement strand
GCACTACGCCGCCCACCTCGGTCTTGTGCAGAATGTTGGGCGAGCACACCTTGAGGACAACTGGGAACTTGAGCTTCTTCTGATCTATCTCATCATATTTGTCAACGACTTGGAAGTCTGTTGTCGGAATCCCGAACTCACGAAGAAATTCCTTCACCTCGCTCTCCGCGAGAACCTTTCTTCCTTCTTTCAAGACAGATTCGACAATCAAGCTTCCAGCTCCAAACCGACGAACGCCTTAATCGTCTTTAACCCTTGCCCCTCTCCTCAATGGCCTGTCGTCCGAGCTTCGCCCCAACGCTAAGCGCGCTCTTGTTCAGGTCGTGTGTGGGCTTCGGCACGGATTCCAGAAGCGCTCTTTCGAGCGCCTCGTACGAGACGAGGTTCGAGATCTCTCTGAAAGCTCCGAGCATAACTACATTTGCGACAATCCTCGTTCCGATGCTCTCAGCGGCCTTCGTCGCAGCGATGTAATAAACGTCGCCCTTTGGCCGCTCCGTCACTAGGTCGGGATCGATCATGATCTTCGTGTCCGGTTTTCTTTCGTCAATGTATTTGGAATATGCCTGTTGAGACATTATGATGAGATAATCGGGTATCTCAACGAACGGATACAGCATGTCCTGGTCCGAGATCTTCACATCGCACTTCGAGTGCCCTCCTCGAGCAGAGGGGCCGTAAGATTGCGTCTGGATCGCACTCTTCCCGCGGGCTTCGCCATCGCCTCCAATTGCTCTATCATAGAGCGCGGCCGCGCGGCCTACGACGATGCCCATGAGGATTACCCCCTGTCCGCCGAAGCCGGTGAATCTAATCTGCCTATCCATGCTTCTCTACTCCGATCAGCTCCTCGTAGCACTCTCTGTTGCGGTCAACGAATTCCCCAACCGTGACCTGTCCAGCCAGGTTTAGGTCCACATGGTCGACCGCAGCCCTTCTCGTCTTGTCTCTTCGAACACTGTTTTCCTTGAACCATCCCAGCATCTGCGAAGGGTCCGCCATCCTGTTTCTGCGGCCGAAGTTGGTGGGACACTGCGAGACGACTTCGACAAATGCGAATCCTTTCTTCTGAAGGGCGATCTTGAGGGACTTTGTGAGCTCGTGCACATGTCGTGTTGTCCACCTCGCGACGTAGTTCGCACCCGCGGCAACTGCGATCTCAGCGAGGTCGAATGGATATTCCTTGTTGCCGTAGGGAGTGGTTGTGGACAGGAATTCGTGCGGAGTTGTGATCGATGCCTGGCCGCCTGTCATACCGTAGATGTTATTGTTGATGCAGATGACGGTCATGTCGACGTTTCGCCTGCAACCGTTGATGAAGTGATTGCCACCGATTGCTCCCAGATCGCCATCGCCTGTAAAGACGACGATCTTGAGCTCTGGCTTCGCAAGCCTAAGCCCTGTGGCGAATGCGATTGCCCTGCCGTGCGTGGTGTGCAACGCATCCGAATTGATGTACAACGGTATCCTCGAGGAGCAGCCGATGCCGCCGACGAAGGCGGTCTTGTCCAAGGCGAGGTTGAGTTCGTTGAATGCCCTGTAGAAGCAATTCATGACCGTGCCGTTCCCACAACCTGGACAGAATACGTGCGGCCATCTATCCTGCCTGTAGAATTCAAAGAGTTCCATCAGATCGCCCCCATCTCCCGCAGCTTGTGCCTCACGTCGCTGGGTGTGGGCGGTTCTCCACCTACCTTCCCGAGGAGTTCGATCTTCTTGCATCCTGCTTCGAGAGCCACTCTCTTTATCGCATAATAGAGCTGCCCGAGGTTCATCTCGCAGACAAGAATCTGCTGACACTCTCTTGCGACCTCAGCAATCGGTTCTTCGGGCAACGGCCATATGCTCTTGAGCCTGAGAAGGCCGATGCGGTCATCGGTTGCGGCTATCTCCTTGGGACCGAGTGCAGACGCACCGTACGACACTATCATCGTCTTCGAGCCGGCTGCCACAATCTCCCACTTGTTGATATCCTTTCTGTTCCTCAGTATTTTCTCGTTTATCCTCTTGACGAGTTCCTGATGCACTTTCGCGTCCTCTGGCTCGATTCTGTAGCCGTCCGTATGGGTCATGCCGGTGACCATGACCTTGTGGCCCTTTCCGAACACGGGAAATGGGCGCACTAGGTCGTCAGGGACGTCGTATGCCTCGTCCGGCCTCTTCATGCCCATCTCCTTTCTGTCGACTATGTGCAGTTTCTTGGGAACACGGAGGAGCCCGCGCATGTGACCGACTTCAGCGTCGGAAAGCAGGAATGCTGGCACGCGGTATTTCTCAGAGTAGTTGAAGGAATCGATAGTGAGATCGAACATCTCCTGTACAGAGGACGGCGCGAAGGCTATGACCTGGTAGTCTCCGTGGGACCCGTACCTAGTCTGCATCACATCGCCCTGAGCCGCCCTGGTCGGCTGCCCCGTGGAAGGCCCTCCCCTCTGGACATCGACGATGACCACAGGTGTCTCCGACATAGCAGCGTAGCCGATGGACTCCTGCATGAGCGAGAACCCTGGCCCGGAAGTTGCAGTCATCGATTTGACTCCTCCCCACGAAGCACCAATAGCTGCGGAAATGCAGGCGATCTCGTCCTCCATTTGTAGGAAGACGCCGTCCGTTCCTCTCAGCTTATGAGACAACCCCTCAGCTATCTCCGTTGACGGAGTTATTGGGTAGCCCGCGAAGAACCTGACCCCGGCGGCAACCGCGCCTTCGACGCAGGCCTCGTTGCCCTGAAGGAAATACTCGCCCGGAGCGATCCTCATTTCCTCAGCTCCTCCTCCGTCTCGGGGTGCCACGAAATGGCCTGGTCAGGACAGCTGAGAATGCAGAGCTCGCATATCATCTTGCCCTCCCGTCTGTGATTGTAGCACTTCTCCGCGGCGCCAACAGCCGCTGCGAAGTACCCCATATCTGAGAGGTCCGTCCCCTTGGAGTAGCACTTCTTCGGACAGATGTACACGCAGATGTTGCATCCCTTGCAGAACCTGAGGTCAATGACCGGCTTCATCCTCGCTCTGACTTCCCATCTGTAGGTCGATATTTTAATCTATTTGACATAACAAAAATAGCTATTCTGGATTGCTGGCCAGGCTTCGATATGAGGTTGTCAATTCTCTCGAAAGATGTCGGGAAACAGGTCATTCACCCGCCATTTCTCAACATGCGCAGTCATGTGTGCGGAGGAAAGGATTAATACAGTCCTGTTGATAACTCGGCTCTGAGACGTTGAACGAGCTGCAGACGCTGATTCTGAACCTCAAGAGGCAGAAACAGGCCATAATACTCGGACACAACTACCAGAGGAAGGAGGTCCAGGAGATATCCGATTTCCTGGGAGACTCGTACGGGCTCTCTGTTCAGGCAAGCAAGACCGATGTCAAGGTCATAGTCTTCTGCGGCGTCGACTTCATGGCTGAGTCCGCGAAGATCCTCAACCCCGAGAAAGTCGTCCTGCATCCGAATCTCGCTGCGAAGTGTCCCATGGCCGCCATGGTGGACGTCAAGTCGCTCAAGGAGCTGAAGGCAGAGCATCCTGGTGCCACCGTGGTGTCCTACGTGAACACCTCTGCTGATGTGAAGGCGGAAAGCGATATATGCTGCACCTCTGCAAATGCGGTCAAGATCGTTCAGTCGCTCCCGGAGAAGAAGGTCGTCTTCGTGCCCGACATCAATCTTGGTCTGTACGTCCAGAGGTTCGTCAAAGACAAAGAGTTGGTCTTCTGGCCAGGCTACTGCCCCACGCACGTGAACATCAAGAAGGAGGACCTGGCGAGGCTGAAGCAGATGCACCCCGATGCCGAGGTTGTGGTCCATCCCGAGTGCACTCCTGATGTCATAGATTTCGCTGACTTCGCGCATTCAACCGAAGGCATCATAAGGCACGTTGTTGCGTCCCCGAAGAAGGAGTTCATCATCGGGACGGAGGCGAACATGCTTCATCGGCTGAGGAAGGAGGCACCTGGAAAGATCTTCTACGATGTCCCGAATGCAACGTGCCCGAACATGAGGGAGATCTCGCTTGAAGATGTGCGCGATTCGCTCGAGAAGATGCAGCACAGAATCGAGCTTCCGGAGGACATCGTGAGAAGGGCACGGATGCCGCTGGAACGCATGATAAAGGCCGGCAGGCAATAGTGAGTCTATTGCTCATAGCCAGCGAGTTCTGCAGTGGGTCCTGCCACGAAGTACAGACCGAAGCCAATCATGAGAGTGCCACATAGGCCGAACACAATCTCGTGAACCAGTGGCGTCCAGAGGTGCTTCGTCTTGAATACTGCAAATGATGTGAACGAGTACCACGCGAGATCGCAGCTCCAGTGCACGACTGCGAAGATGACCACCACGATTGATCCGAACTCCTGAGCCCCGGCAATTAGCAGCGCACCGACCGTGGCCCACCAGAGGAAGAAGTACGGGTTGGCAGAGGTCGTCAACGCGCCTGCGATCACCGAATTGTAAGGCATGTACTCCTCCGGACCCTCGGCGACCATCTTTCTGGACCTGATCATCGTGACGCCCAAGAACACAAGAAGCGAACCACCGATGAGACCTATTCCAAGCCTGACAGCTGGCTCCTTGAACACATATCCCAGGCTGAGCACTATCAAGGCCATCAGCGGGAACTCGACTATTCCGTGACCCAATGCTATCTTGATGCCGGCTTTCTCATCCTTGTAACCTTTCGCAACCGCGGCTGCGAAAACAGGGCCCGGAGCCATCACACCTGAGAAGGAAATGAGTATCGCGACCCCGAAGAATACCCATAAGTTCTCGAAGAGAAACTCCACGGGCTTGCCAAGGATTGCCGTGTATTTAATCAGTATCCCAGAATGGCCAACAAGGCAATCAAATACCAGGAGAGCCATTGCTCGCTGTGTGATGACAAGAGGGTCAGCTGAGGTCCATTGGACCTGTGATGAACCCTATGAGTGCTGACCAAGCCGGGCTGGCAACAGAACATGTCATGTCCTCTGATGCCTAGTCGCCCCTGTCCTCTCACATTGGAGTGCACGAGCTGCCATCGTGGCCTGAGAGATTCCTAATACTCCTCAGTCCATGCACCTCATCCGGGGTTTGCCCGTTTGCCATCGGCTCACCAATCAAGGTTGCCATCGAGGCCTTTTGGCGTGGTGTTCCTCTCAATTTGGCAGTTCGTGACAGGGGTGGTGTCAATCCTGTACGCGTTAGGCATGCTCCAAATGTCCTCCTACGCAGCGACTGAGGAGGGAAAGCAGAAACTCAGCGAGATCTTCTCAATCAGATTCGCTGAGGCCGCAAGTACCTTGTTCCTCTTTGTTGGCATAGTGCTGCTGATCCTAGGTCTGTCAGCTCTCTGGCTCTCTCGAGGGTACTACCGAGGATACGAGTCGGCGAGACGTAGAGGCAGGACAGTGGCTGCCTTGGGGATCGTGGTTGCCATCCTCGGCTCCTTGTTCCTGCCAGAGAAGTTCGCGCCAAGCTCCCCTGGATGGACAATCCTGCTGAATGCTGTGGTGATTGTCTATCTTGGCCAACCTCGGGTGAAAGCATTCTTCTCAGCTCATTCCAGGAGATAGACATATCGCGCCAGTAGGATCTGACAGGCTATTCTCACGTGTGATTCCCAGACCGGCATCCTATAAGCTGTTCTGCGACGAAGCATGTGCAGAGCAACTTCCTCCTCCCTCCCTTTTTTATTTCCACACTTCTGCGAAAGCTAGCTGTAGATCGTGACGACGTAGTCGATGAATTTGCTGAGGGGCATGCCATCGCGCCAGCGCATGATCAGGTTGCCCTCTTTCGACGGCGCGATCTTGGGGAGCCTGCTGTACACGACTCTGAGCCGGCCATCCACCGGGCCCACGTTCAGTGTGAAAACCCTCCAGGCGTCTCCTCTCTGGCGCTTGTATCGAAACGCATAGATTGGCATCAGTCCGACGCGCCTGCAATCCTGCATCATCTCATGCGCCTGTATTGCCAGCTTCTCGCTCCTGCTGAACCTCAGAACGTCGCTGACCGAGCTCTTGACTTCGATTGGCAGCGAGAGGTCGGATCTTATTGCTACCAGGTCGACGCCCAATGATCCGGCTCCCCTGATGACCATGAATGGCTTCTCTTGAATCCTGTAGTATGCCGACCGCTCGTCGTCATCACAGGTCTTCGTGACTCTCTCCAAGATCTCCTCGTTGCCACTGAGAATCCCTTTCAGTTCCCGCTCGAAAATCCTTCCCATCGCCCTCGATGCTGATATGGTGCGGAGGCAATAAAGTTATTTTGTGCTACAATCAGCTAGGGCGCTTCTGGTCAGATCGTCCATCAGGAGGTCCTCAGCGATGTCCGAAAAGAACCTCCACTCAGCAATCTCCTTCTGATTCGCCAGATTGCATTCCTCATCGTCCGTCTCCGCCGCATACACTATGTGTAGCCTCTTGATTGACACGTCAGAATAGTGCCATACCACGTCGTAGATGCCGGCGAGTTCGAGTCTTCGAAGGGATATGCCAAGGTCCTCCTTCGCCACTCGCTTGGCTGACTCGATGGACTCTTCGGGAACAGCGATCCTGCCTGTAGGAAGGCCCCACTTCTTGGAGCCTTTCTTTCTCACAAGCAGTGTACCCCTTTGTCCTCTGATCGCGATAACTATCTGGCCTTTGCAGGGAGCGTAGTTCAAGTCCGCTCTCTTGCCGCCCATGTGTAACTCGAACTTGCGGACCTCGAACGCGGGACTGGTTATGGCTAGATCGTCGATTTCGTCCGCTGTGGGCAACTCGATGAGCAGGTGCTTCGGCCGGGCCCTCACGGAATCAGTCTTGCCCTGTCTCTCGGGTATAGGACGGCCTCCCTAATGTTTGGAAGGTCCAGCAGCTTCTGGACGTACCTCTCAATGCCGAACCCGAACCCTCCGTGGGGCGGCATGCCATACCTGAACGCCTTCAGGTAGAAGTCGAACGCCTCGAGGCTGAGGTTGTTCTCCCTCATCTGCTCTGTGAGGACCTCGTACCGGTGTTCCCTTTGGCCGCCCGAGACGATCTCCTGTCCCCGGTAGTCCAGGTCGAAGTAGCCTGTTGTTTCCGGATCATCGTCATATCTCTTGGCGTAAAAAGTGCCCCGCTTAAGAGAGGTTGGGAACTCTGTGATGAAATAAAGCTCGGCTCTCTTCTCTCGCATCATCACGTCTCCCAAAGCCTTCTCCCCCTCGGTTCCGAGGTCCTCGCCATGCTTGATTCTCATGCCTTCCGCCTTCAGCACCTCAATCGCGTCTCTGTACTTCACCCGAGGGAATGGCACCAAGGGCCGGGTGATCCTGGCGCCGAGCCTCTCGAACTCGGCTCGCGCATGCTCGCGCAAGTACTCAAGGCTGCCAATGACTATTCCCTCGGCAACCGCCATCACATCCTCTGATGATTCGATGAACGCCAGCTCGACGTCCAACGAGATGAACTCGGAGATGTGCCTCACTGTGTCGGACGCCTCCGCCCTGTATGCCGGTGCTATTTCGAAGACCCTATCCAGCCC
>CAYOXJ010000055.1:0-7505 GCA_964407905.1 uncultured Thermoplasmata archaeon | reverse complement strand
AAAGAAGTACTGATATTCCCCGTGCTGTCAGGGCTGATCACCCTGCTCATACTGGGCAGCTTCATAGGCGGGGTGTTCCTGACCGTTGGCTTCGCCGGCCTAGACGAGGGAAACGCTGGTTGGATCATGCTCGCGCTGTTCGTCCTTTTCTACTTCGTGAGCTTCTTCGTCGCGATATTCTTCAACGCCTGTGTGATAGGCTGCGCGATGATCAGGATGAATGGTGGCGACCCGACTGTATCAGACGGCTTCAGAATCGCGCGCGAGAACATCGGGAGGATAGTAATGTGGGCCCTGTTCGCGGCGACTGTGGGCATCATCATCAAGGCAATTCAGGAGAGAGTGGGGTTCGTCGGCAGGATGATAATGGGGGCAGTGGGCGTCGCATGGACCATAGTCACGTACTTCGTCGTGCCTGTTCTGGTCTACGAGAGGCTGGGTCCGTGGAAGGCCGTTAAGCGAAGCGCTGAGATTCTGAAGAGAACCTGGGGAGAGGCGCTCGTCGGCAACCTTGGCCTCGGCGCGATATTCGTGCTCCTCGGATTCCTCGGCCTCCTGCCGATAGCGCTGGGGGCATACATGGGCACCATCGCATCAATCGTTATCGGCGTGGTCGTTGCAGTGATCTATTGGCTGATACTAGGGATAGTGGCATCCGCGGCTCAGTCCGTTCTCGTAGCCGCTCTGTACAGATATGCGACGACGGGGAAGGTCTCGGAGGAATTCGAGGATGTGTCTTTCGCGAGACCATTCACCACCTGATCCCGGCATGACAATCTATCCGTGGAGCCGCTTGGCCAGCTTGGCCACTCGCCTACCATAACTGATGCAGTCCTTCTCGACCCTCCGGTTCGGCCTCTCGATCGAGACTGGACCATAGTGGTCACCCGATGGGTCGCCACAGACCACCATGCCATGGATGAGCAGCGCCTCGAGCAGTGCGAGGACCGTCGTCTCATTGCCTCCGCCGATGTTCGAGCTCGAGGAGAACGCACCTCCGACCTTGCCCTCGAGCTTGCCGTGGTACTTCACGCTCTTGTCGAGGAGATCCTTGATCTGCGCTGCGGGAAGGCCGTAGTAAGTGGGAGAACCCAGTATTATGCCGTCGTAGTTGCGGAGTTCGTCCACCTTCACTTCTTTCACATCTTTGGTGTCGACCTCGACATCTTCTTCCATGACGCCTTTCTGTATCAAATAGGCCATCTTCTTCGTGTTCCCGGACCTCGAATAGTAGCATATCAGCACTCTGACCATTTCAGTTCCCCTCGGAAACGGTAATAGCGGGGCCCCTCAAAAAGGAAATGCCTATTGACTCGCAACGTGCAGCATCGAGATACTCGCGCTCCGCCTGGATATGCTATATGCTCGTAGAAGAAATGGCGACTGTAGTTTTCGACAAGCATCCAAGTTTTCAGGAAGATACGAACTTTGATGTCCCAGAACGGCCTAACCCGTTCCGCGTGGGGGAGACAGGATGCGTATCTGCAATAGGTGCAAGAAAGAGACGGAAGCGATGTTCTGTCCAACTTGTCATGTCCTCACATATCCTCCTCGTCCAATGGGCATTGCATCTGAATCTTCGGTCGGGGACAGCTTCGAGTGCACTATCTGGCAGGGCCCGAGCAGGACGAGAGGCATCGAGGTCCCAATGGCCGAGAGGAACAGGTTCTTCTCCAAATCACACGATGTCGTTGTGTTGCACATCGAAGGCAGGAGAACCGTTGCGAGGCTCGGCCCGCCCTTCTGGAAGAAACCAGCCGTCATAAGAAAGGCCCTGAGCGACGATGGCAAAGACCAGCTCATAAGGTTCTTCGAGAAGCATCATCTCCTCCCACCACAGCAATCCATGAAGGAAAAAGGGATTGTCGATACTATTGTGTTCGAGGTCATGACTCCCATGGAGGAGTTCAAGATATCAGTGACAGAGAGGCCTGGAGCCGAGGGCGAAGAAGAGACTGACTAGATCAGATCGAGGCCCTTGCCGATCCTCTCGAACGCACCCAGGGCCTCATCGAGGTCCTTCTCCGTTAGAGCTGCATTCATTATCGTTCTGATCCTCGCCTTGTCCCTTGCGACCATGGGGAACACTATGGGCAGCGCAAAGATGCTAGACTCAAACAGCCTCTGGCTGAACTTCTTGGCAGCGCCGCTCTCGCCCATCATGACGGGCACGATAGGCGTCTGGCTCTTGCCAGTGTCGAACCCGAGCTGCTGAATGCCTTTTCTGAAGTTGTCGGTATTAGCCCATAGATTCTTGACGTGCTCGGGCTCCGTCTCCAGCACGTCGATTGCCGCGATGCACGCAGCTGCGACTGCGGGCGGATGTGAGCCACTGAGAAGCCACGTCCTCGATTTGTTGTAAGCGAAGTTGATCAGGTCCCTGCTTCCTGTGACATGACCGCCAACAACCCCAAACGCCTTCGAAAAAGTGCCCATCTCTACATGTACGTCGTTCCGACCAAGGTTGAAGTGCGAGACGATTCCTCTCCCGCCGTCCCCGAGCACACCCTCCCCGTGGGCGTCATCAACATAGACCATCGCTCCGTGATCGCGCGCAAGAGACGCGATCTTGTCCAGCGGGGCGATGTCGCCGTCCATGCTGAACACGCCATCGGTGATGATGAGAATGCGCCTGTAGGGCGGGGTGTGTTCCTCCGCTTTCAAAAGGACCAGCCTCAGGTCTTCTGTATCGCAATGCTTGTACACGGCTCGCTCCGCCTTTGACAGCCTCACGCCATCGATGATGCTTCCATGATTGAGCTCGTCGCTGACGATCAGGTCCCCAGCGTCTGCGAGCTGGGGGATGAGCCCAGCATTTGCAGCGAACCCGGTCTGGTAGACAAGTGACGCATCCGCCTCCTTGAACCTGGCGAGCCTTCTCTCCAGCTCCACATGCAGGTCCATGTTGCCGGCTATCGGCCTGACCGAACCGGAGCCCGCTCCATGCGTTCTGATCGCATCGATTGCAGCCTCCTTGATCTTCGGGTGATTGCTGAGGCTCAGGTAGTTGTTGGAGCAGAGCATCAGGACCTTTCTGCCGTCGACGACGCATCTCGGTGTGCTAGGCCCTTGAAGGATCCGCAGCTTCCAGTCGAGCTCGCTCTCTACCAGCTGCTGATATTCTCGCCTCAAGAAGCCGACCGGGTCGCGCTCCGCCAAATCCTCACCACTCAGGTCTGAGGGACACCTTCGCAGCTTCCTTTGAGCGTATCAGCCTCATGCCCTTCTCGATGTCCCTTATCGGTAATGTGTGCGTGATGATAGATGAAAGCTTCTCCCTGAAGTCCTTCCTCCAGAGTATCTTGTACATCTGGTCCCAGGTCTGGAACATCCGTCGCCCGGTTATGCCGTAGACCGTGGCTGATTTGAAGGTTATTGCATTGTTGACATCGATCGTTACGGGATCGTCGTAAAGGCCGAGTACGGACACCCTCCCGCCCGGAGTCAGCATCTCGAACACCAGTTTCAGAGCAGGAGCAGCTCCAGACATTTCGAGACACACATCAGCGCCGTTCCCGTCCGTGAGCTCCTTGACCTCCCTCACGAGTCCCTCAGAGCCCATTGAGGCGTCCAGCACTCTGTCAGCGCCCATCTTCTTTGCGAGCGAGAACCTGACCTTCTCGCTGCCAAGCTCTGTAGCGATGACCTGCTTCGCGCCAATGACCTTGAGAATCGCGATTGCCATCAGACCGATCGGCCCGCACCCTGTGACCACGACGTTCTTGCCCTTCACATCATTGGCCTGCTCATTGGGGAGTACCGTGAATGTGGCATTGCCCATGGGCTCGAGGAGCGATCCGAGGCGGATGTCGAGCCCGCTGGGAAGCCTTCTGGCGTTCATTTCCGGGAGGCACACGTACTCCGCGAAGACTCCATCCGTGTCGACTCCCAGGATCTTCACGTTTCTGCAGATGTGCATCCGTCCCGTTCTGCACTGATAACAAGTGCAGTCCACTATGTGCGTCTCGGCAGAAACGATGTCACCGACTCCCACGGATTTCACGCCAGGCCCGACCTCGACGATCTCACCGCAGAATTCGTGGCCGAATATTATTGGCAGCCTCTTCACGCGCCGCTGGGCCCAATGGTTCCAGTCCCAGATATGTACGTCCGTGCCGCATATGGACGTCATCTTTGACTGGACCAGCACCTCGCATTTGCCGGGTTTGGGCGTGTCGACCTCCTCGATCTCCGCTCCTGGCTCCCTCTTCCTCTTGACGACTGCATGCATCCGTCGGCCACGGCTCCGTTCTGAAAGGGGACAAAGTTGGTGGTTCTTAAGCGATTAGGCGCTACAATAAAGTTCAACAGCCGAGGGATTGAGAAGGAATTGACCTATCTAGAACAGCACGCATCACCTGATATCAAGGCACTTCCTCGGCTCGGGGCATTTGACTGGCAAGCCACATCTCTTGAACAGATCCGCATGCAATGTGTGGATGGGAATGACGACCTTTGGCGATATCTGTCTCACCATCGAGAAGATCTCCTCCATGCTCGCATGTCCCGAGGCATGTGCCTGATGGAAGTCGAGCTTGAACCATCTGATCCAGTTGGCGAGGATCTCCTCCCTCACATCGTCCTCTTCGTTCGGCTCGCTCTGTGACCTTATGAACAGGCTTCCAGGACTCGGGTCCACATCGATAAGCTCCGCAAGCTGCATGAAGTCCGCGTGGTATATGAGCCTGTCCTGATGTCTTCTGACAAAGTCCGAATCGACAACTTGGTCATTTGAACCGAGCATCTTGATGAACCTGTCCTCGTAGGCATACGGCCTCGACATGCTCGAACGGACGTAGACAAGCATGCTCTGGTCCCTTAGCGGGTTCGGAACGGAAATCCGTCTATCGTCTCTCAGACAGTCAAGAAGATGTGCGACCTTCGCCGACACCACGAACTTCCTGCCCGTTGCTCTTGCTACGTCTCTGTAAGTCCTGACACGGTCGACGTCCTTCGGATAGAACGAGACGACCGCCAGCTTTCTATGGCCTGAGATGAGCCGCTCGACCCTTTCTTCGACCTCCTTCTCCGAAAGGTCCTCTCTGGGATCGTCATCCGACACCCTTGTGCCCTCACATATCAGTGCGATGGGCTTGCTGTCCGCAGCGCGCTTCACGAACTCGTGGGTCATGTCGGCCCTCGGCCCGTGGATCCGCAAGTCACCTGTGTACACCACACATCCTTCGGATGTGTGGACAAGGAATCCATATGCCCCAGGGACCGAATGGTCCACGTGAATGGGCTCGACCTCGATGGTGCCCACATTGATCTTGGAACCCGTTCTGAACCGGACGTAGTCGTGCTCCCCGAAGCGGACGGTATTGCCACCTGTTGTCTCCCAGGAATCCCTGATCAGATCTGCCGTCTCACCAAGGTGCACAGGTATTCCAGGGTCCGTGAACCTCATATGCCATGCGTGATCGAAGTGCATGTGCGACAAGAAGATCGCATCGAACTCCGGGGACGAATACCTGAGGTCTGTGTCCTCCAACCACTCCTTGGCATACAGCCCTCTTATCCTTGGCACCATGTCGAAGTGGAAGAAGTCTCTGAGGCCGAACCGTTCTCTCGGCTTGAGCCACTCGACGAAGTAGTTGTCTGCCATTCCAAATGGTTCGCCAAAATCGAAGAACACCCTCGTGTCCCTGTCCTCGAGAAGGACCTTGTTTCCCCCGATCTCATTGACGCCACCATACAGCGTTATCTTGACCATGAATCGCCAGCTCCTCTTGTCATAAACCCTGCTCCCTCATGTCGCTGGGACGGCAATCAAGCTTTTGGTGTCGGCGTCCTGACCCGAAAGATACTCGTCGAGCGTGGTGTTTCTGGACCTCTTTTTGTCAATCTCCTCTGCTAAGTCCGCAATCCTGAGCCAAGACGGCAGTTCGAAGACGCCCTTGATCCTCTCCGCCTTCGCCCACCTGTTGTACTCCCTGTCCACGAGGATGGCGTCCACGCCTTCTCGTTTGACTGGGTACAGGTCGAGCGATGGCATGTCACCCACCATCAATGCGTTCTCTTTTCTGAAGCCGTGCTGAGAAAGGAACTTGCCGATCTGCTTCCCCTTGTCTCCGTTGAGCATGATGTTGTCGAAGCAATGACCGATTCCCAATCTGCCGAGCAGCACGCCGAGGATCGTGTCCGTGTTGCGAGAGACGAGGCAGAGGGTGTCGACCTGTCCCCTAAGCCTCTTCAGGGTCTCAGCGACGCCAACATCTAGTTCGAAGAAATCGAGCGCGGCTTCTGGGGAAGGGTTCGCCCAGAACTCCCATCTCGACCGGCCCTTCTTCGGAACGTAGAGGGTGCCTTCAGCATCGAGGAAGATGTGCCTGTACCTGTGACTTGTGGGGCTCTCCTTCTTTGTCATCGCTTCTGGACAGCTCGATGTCTGCTATTCATGTTGGCCTGAGACCGTCTCGCGACAGACGATACGAGTCCTCACATCAGCGTATTTCATACAAGTATCATAATAAGTCTAACAGTATCACAGAAAATAAAGGCCCTGAGCGCCATAACCCCTTCTGGTGAGAGATATGGTAGTAGTGTTCGGAACCCTGGGCTACCGGCCCAAGTCACTGATTCCCACGATAAGATCCACCCCGAATGTGGAGAAGGTGGTGTTCTACTGCGGCGCGGACAAGCACGAACCCGAAGCTGTGAAGAAGGTGGCTGAGGCGAAAAGCGCAGTCCTAGGATACTGCAAGAGCTTGAAGATAGCAGTGGACGCAGTCGAGTTGGAGGACCCATTCGATTTCAAAGGTATCGCTCTCAGAATTCGCGGGGACATCAGAAAGCACAAGCGCGAGGGCAAGGACATAGGCATTTTCAACATTGCAGGGGGCACCAGGCCGACATCGTCTGCGGCCCTCCTCGCGTGCATACTTGAGGGCGTTCCAACCGTCTACGTGCACGATCTGACCTACGAGGAGATACACTTGCCATTGCTCAGGATGGAGTACAGCCGGATATTGTCAGGAGAAGAAAGGGAGATGCTGAGACGGCTCCTGAAGGCCAGGCCGGCTGAGCTCACAGAGGTCGAGCTCGCCAGGCTTGTTGGGAAACACAAGGCCACGGTGAACCATCACCTGAGGAATCTGGTATCGAAGGGAGTGATAAGGCTGGAGAGCCACAGTGAGGACTCAAGAAAGAGGATTGTCAGAGTAGAGGAATCCGCAGAGCTGCTCCTTGGTGATGATTCGTGAGGGTTCTCGTGTCGACTTTCGGCGGAGACGATGTGGACAAAGTGATCAACGCGATGCGGACGCTGTCATACGAACGGCTCGTGCTCATTGGCGAATCCTCAATCGACGGCTCTGAAGGGCTCAGAGAGATCGAATTATTGGAACAGCTGGCCGGGCGCGAAGTGGAGGTCGACCATGTGGATAAGCAGGGATTCTTGGAGCAGGTGGACGCAGTCTCTGAGGTGCTCATGAAGTACACTCACGACACTGCCTCTGGCTCGCGGAACACGGTTGCTCTGAACATCAGTGGTGGATCCAAGATTC
>CAYOXJ010000054.1:0-7585 GCA_964407905.1 uncultured Thermoplasmata archaeon | reverse complement strand
GCACAACATCTGTAAGCTCGAGGAGCACATGTTCGATGGCAAGCGCAGAAAGCTGTATGTGCATCGAAAAGGGGCGACCAGGGCCTTTGACAACACCAGGCCCGAGGTGCCTGCAAAGTACAAGCAGGTGGGCCAGCCCGTTCTGATCCCGGGGGACATGGGCAGCGCAAGCTATGTCCTAATAGGCACTGCGACGGCCATGTCAGAGACTTTCGGCTCGACGTGTCACGGCGCGGGCAGACTGATGTCCAGGAGCTCAGCGACGAGGAAGTTCTCGGCGAACGAGGTCATTTCGATGCTCCAGAGCAGAGGGATCTACATCAGAGCAGCTTCGAAGGAAGGAATCATCGAGGAGGCACCTGGAGCGTACAAGGACGTGGACGATGTCGTCAGGATAGCTCACGGCGCCGGGATCTCCAAGATGGTCGCCAGGCTGAAGCCACTCGGAGTCATGAAAGGTTAGGTCGCCAGGATTCTCTCAGCTGCTTTCGCGACTCGGTCCCTATGTTTTGCAGGGCAGGAAACCATGACTGCCCACTCATGCGAGCGCCTCATCTGAAGCGAGGCCGCGATCGGGCTGATCCGAGGAAGGAGCTTCACTTTTCCGTTGTCCAGCACACGGATATCCGTCATGGCGATACGAGGCTCTGAGATCGCAAGCTCGCTCGAGGGAACGTCTATGATCACGTAGCCCGGATCCACGGTCGCTCTTCGCGCAATATCCTCTTCGACAGACCGACGCTTCCCGACTTTCGCGAGGGACTCAATTTCGTTCCATCCATCTTGGAGAACTTCGGCCGCGGGGATTCCGAAGGCCTTCTTGAACAGTCTTCGGTACTTGATCAGGGTGGCAATCTCCTCGAAGTATCCACCCTTGGAGACGAGATGCGCGAGCAGGCTAGCATCGGTCATGCTGTGAATCTGGTCAACCTCGTCCTTGCCGAGCATTTCCACCGCCTTCGCCAGCATCAGCTCAGCTATCCTCACGGTCTTGTGGAAGTACACAGATGAAAACATCAGCGCCCGCGCGACGAGCATCCCCTCGACTGCGCTCAGGCCGCCTCTGTCAATCACGAGGTCGCCGTTGAAGACCTGCAATGTCTCGAAGAGCCTGTCGAGGTCTGTGACGCCATAGGCGACCCCGGTGTAGTGAGCGTCGCGTTTGAGGTAGTCCAGCTGGTCAGCATCGACAGGGCCGTTCACGATCTGAGACAGATACCTCTTTGCGTTGAAGTGCGTCTGGCCTCTCTCCTTCTGAAGCATTTTCTGAGGTCCGTATTCCTGGATCTTGCCCTCCAAGAGCCGCGCGACCTCGTTGGGGTTCATTCGATGTCTCTCCAAGGTCTCTGGGAGAGAGGCTATCTTTCCTAGAATTCTCCTATCGGAAGCGGACAGCAGCGCCTCATCACCTCTGATGAGCCTGCGCGATATGTCAGCGTGGTCAATCCCGAATTGATCGTGAAGCACAAACTCGAGCGTGTGCGAATAGGGCAGATGGCCGACGTCGTGCAGAAGCGCCGCGGTCTGGACCAGCTCTGCTTCTCCCCTGTCCAACTGCAGCGATGTGCAGATCCGCCGTGCTACATGGAAAGTGCCAAGCGAATGCTCGAACCTTGTGTGATTCGCACCAGGGTACACGAGGTACGAGAGGCCGAGCTGATGGATGCTGTGAAGCCTCTGAAGCTCGGGAGCCTCGAGCAGTGACAAGAAGACACCGTCGAGCCGAATACTGCCGTGGACGGAATCGTGGACTATCTTATAGTTCGTCAACGACGGTAACTTCACTCAGTCATTTATAAGCGTATTGAGTACATACTGACGCAGTATTCATCTGACAGGCTCCTGCGGTGCCAGCGTCATTATACAATTTGATAACAACAGACATATCCTTTTAAAAACCCATATTGTATGTACATTGAACCAGAGCCCAAGGAGGACTTTCTGATGGAGTCCGCAGAAGGCGGGTCATCCGACAGGATTCAGACATTCATAGACGGTTTTGACAGCAAGATCGGCGGAGGCGTCAAGAAGGGGCATGTAGTCCTGATCGCTGGCTCTCCCGGCACGATGAAGTCCTCCGTTGCACTCAACATACTTTTCAACAATGTGAAGAAGAAGGGCGTGAACGTGCTCTACGTGAGCATCGAAGAGAGCAAAGAGAGCCTCCTCACCGCCATGCAACAGCTCGGGTTCGGCAGCATAGACGAGAGCAAGTTCTTCATTGTCGACATCGGCCGACTGAGGCTGGAACACACGGATGCGGACGTGGGCAGGGATTGGTTCAAGATCCTCAAGGAATACCTGAGGAAGAAGGTCGAGAACGAAGGCGTGGAGATCGTCGTCATTGATTCCCTCACAGCGATATACGCCCTCGCGAACATAGGAAATCCGAGACAGGAGCTCTTCCACTTCTTCGGCTTCCTGAAGAGGCTGGGAGTCACGACATTCCTGATCTCCGAGACGCAGCTGAACGGAAATGCTTTCGGCCCATATCACGAGGACTTCTTGGCGGACGGAACTATACTCTTGAGATTTGTGGACGTCGGGGAAACGGACGTCCAGCTGCGTATCCGGGCCGTGAAGATGAGGCACTCAAAGATACACCACGGCTACCTGACCCTTATCTTCAGGGACGGGCAATTCATGGCAACAACGCCCATTGCAGAATGAGGACAGTAAGCACGCTCGGATGCTTTGACACAGAACGCAGTCATCGAACCTGCTGTTCAGAAGCCGCCTCTGATCTTGTTCCTGTCGATCTTCACTCCCTGAGGAGTGACCATCAGAAGGTTCTTGCCGACACCTGCGACATCGCCATCGATGTCCCTTGCCACGTTCTTGAGTTCTGCTGTGATGCGCTTCATCGTCAGGTCGTCGTTCGCAACCGATGTGTAGTCCACGACTACGATGTTCCCGTTGTACACCTCGTTGGCGAGCGGGGACAAATCCTCGTATCTGAACAGCTCGCCCACCTTGACGAGCGTTTTTGCCCCCTCGACCCCCGTGAGGCCCTCATCTTCGAAAACCATCTCAGTGAGATCGATGTACTGCTCAGCTCCGATCACCTCTCTGGGCGCGGTCTCTTCGGCAGTCGCGTACGGCTTCTTCTTGAGAATCGTCAATGTGCATCCCTCAGGCGCAGTAATTAGCTTGTTCGGATATAAATGCTCCTAGTCTGTTGCCAGCTCCGCTTTGGGTTTGATCTCGTCCACCAGCCAGAGCTTGTCCCCGACATGGTGGACCGACTCCACTGCCTTGCCTTTCTCCTTCCTGGCCATGATCTCTCCAGACACGAGAGCTCGGCCTATCGCGAGCGGTTTCCGGTTCTGGAGGTCACGAATCCAGACCAGGTCGCCAACGGCTATTGCAGTGTCGCTAGCCACGATGCCTGGGCCCATGACGTCCGCGCCGTTGTAGACGAACTTCACCGCGCCCATGTCCACCGTGACATATCTCTTGGAAGCACCATATTGCAGAATGCCTCGCACGGTGAGAAACGGGACTCCTTCCGGAAGAAAGGCAAGCACCTTGCCATTCACAAAGACCACATCGTACTCTGGACCTTCTGCCATGTCAACCACGTCATTCTCAGAGAAGCTCTTGGTCCCGAGCGATCCGTCGATCTGATGTGCGAGGGCAGCTATCTCCTTCTGTCTGAGCCTGTGCCTCTTCCTGAGCCTTAGGTCCGTCATGCACCCACACCGCTGAAGGAATCCTCCAGCCTCAGCCCAATCCGAGCCAGCTTCGACTTGGCCCTCGAGAGCTCCTCCTCTGCCTTCTCCTTCTGGCCCAGCCCCTGATATGCCTCAACCTTCAGCCTGTGCGGCTCCCAATCGCGAGGATCGATGCCGAGAGCGATGTCCGCAGCCGCGATCGCCTCCTTGTAGCGTTTCGCCTTCAGACGCACGCGCGCAATCGCCAACGCGAGCGCTGAATCCGACGGATTCGCACGCATGGTTCTCGAGTACACATCCTCTGCGCCCTTGAGGTCGCCTTTCGCCTCCAACGCCTCTCCCTGGATCCGCCCAGCTAGATGATCACGGTCCAGTTGATGGTTCGAGCCCAGCATCTTGGAGACCGACGCCATATCACCTGCAACTGCCTTTGCGCGCAGCATCAGCAGAGACACTGCTCGGTTGTCCGAACCGTCCTCCTTCTTACTCAAGCCTGAGAGGATCCTCTCGGCAGATGCCCAGTCATTCGTATCCAGTAGGAAACCCGCATAGGCAATCCTGACATTCAGATCCGCGGATTTCTCTGCCACATCTCTCACAGCCCTTGGGAGGTCCCACTTGCTGAGAAACCTTCGAAGCTCAAGGCTCTTCGGGATGCTCGCAAAATCCATCCTGCCGGACACAGCAGCCGTCTCGAGATTCGCGAGGGCTTCGTCGAACCTGCCTAGCCGCGCAAGCACTTCGCCTCTCCTCACGAGTGCTGACAGCCCGCCAATCGAATTGGGACGAACACCTTCGAGGCAAAGCAAGGCCATCTCGAAGGAGGCCTGAGACGCCTCTGGATCCCCGATAGCCAGGAGGATTTCTCCCCTCTGGGTCCAGCCCTGGTCGAACTCTGGGTTGATCGTCAGAGCCTCCTCTATGGAGACGAGCGCTTCATCCCATCTTCCGAGCTGTCCGGCGATGGTCGACCGAGCCTTCCAGGCCTCGTCATACGATGGATTGAGATCCAGCGACTCGAGGACAAGGTCGTATCCCGTCTCAGGATCGCCCGTCATCGCCTTGCAGATTCCTTTGGCGTACAGCGCGTAGTCGAAGTCGGGGCTGATCTCCAAGGACCTGTCATGGTATGGAATCGCTTCTGCATGAGCGCCAAGCTTCTCGAGCGCGTTCCCGATGTTGTTCCACGCGATCTCGTAGTCGGCGTCGATGCCGATCGCTTCAACGAACTTAGGTATGGATTCCGCAAACATGCCCAGGTTGTACAGCGCGTTGCCGAAATTGTTCCAGAGAACCCTGTCGTACGGATCAATCCGGATCGCTTTCCTGTACGACTCGACAGCTTCCTCGAGCCTGTCCGCGCCGTGAAGCGCGTATCCTCTGTTGTACCACGCATGCTTATAGTCGGGGTCAATACCTATCGCCCGGTCGAAGCACTCCAGCGCCTTCTCGAGCTGTCCTGCGCAGAAGCACGTGTATCCCAGGTTGTTCCAAGTCTCCTTGTCAAGAGGTGACAGCTTAAGAGCGTGCTCAAAGCTCTCGATCGCCTTGGCGTAGTCCCCCATCTCGTGCTCGGCATTGCCGAGACGGGCATAGCCCTCGACTGCTTCTGGTTTCTTTGATATGTATTTGCGACATGCCAAGATTGCCTGCTCATGAAGCTCTGCGTCAAGGAAAAGATCGGTCTGGAGCAGCAGCACTGACGGATCGTCCTCCGCGAACTTCGAAAGCTCTTCGACGACAAGACTGGCCTTCTTGCGCCTGCCCAGCTTGGTGTATGCGGCGGCGAGACCAGACCAGTTCTCCTGCCGCTTCGGATTGAGAACCGAGGCCTTTGTATAGGCTCGTGCCGCAAGATCATACGACTCCTGAATGAAGAGCGAGTTCCCCATATTGTGCCAGGCAAGCTCATACGACGGGTTGAGGGACGTCGCCTTTCTGTAGCAATCGACCGCTTCCGAGTTCCTGCCAAGGGCGTCCAGTGCTGCGCCCTTGTTGTTGTAGACGACCTCATTTGTGATGCCGTGAGCCAGAGCGTCCTCGAACAGCTCCAGCGCCTCTGCATATCTTCTGGCGTCGTACTCCCTGTTGGCCTGTTCGAAAAGCTCGTTCCCTCTGTTCCCTTTTGCTGGTTCTTCCTTTCCCGATGTCTGGTTCAAGCGGTAATCTGATATCCTAATGGCTAGATAGTTTTTTTGAATCGCGTTGCCAAAGCTTATATCAGCTCGAGCATATAATTCAAGTGAACGGATACCAATATGTTGGTCCTATTCAAGCCCTCCCCGCAATCGATCATCAAGGCGTATCTCGCGAGCAGAGTCTACAAGGCCAAGCCAACTGAGGAGATCGGGGGGCGGAGGTTCTACTTCGAGGACAGCATCGATTCGGACGCGCTCGACTACGACTCGCTCTATGGCCAATACAAAGAGAGCGTTGGCGGGCTCGACTTCCTGGAAGACGAGAAGCTGTACGAAGTCCTCGAGGACGAGATCTTCTGGGCTTCGAGGTTCAACTCACTGGACAGGCACCAGCTCATATTCAGAGTCCTCTCCCAGATTGAGAAGAACGGCACGAAATCGTATCTTGGGCAGCAGTCGCCAGAAGCCAAGGAAATGAAGGATCGCGTGAGGCGCGTCACGAGCGAGTTCCGGAGGGCGAAGCAGTTCCTGACTTTCGCAGAGGACGTCAGCAACAAAGCTGTCATCGCGAAGGCCAGCTTCGAACACAAGATCGTGGACCTTGTGCTGAGACACTTCGCGAAGAGATATCCTGGCCACTCTGTCGTGATACTGGACGACGAGCATGCTCACATCTGCTACAAGGATGAGATCCTCGTAGAGACGCGGAAAAGGTTCCCGGACAGGCCGGGACGAAGGGATTCAGGCAGGTACTGGATGCTGCTCTCCGATCTGAGAAACCTCGAGTCGAAGAAGGACAAGACGTACTATGGCGGGGCACTGCCGAGGAACTACTGGAAGTGGATCTCCGAGGGGGCACATGTATATGGAGCTATCCCCAAGGTCACCTTGGACGATTTCCTGTCCTGACGAAGCATTGATATACGGCGAGATGAAGAACTTGTGACGTTCCAGACAGGCATAGAGACAGTCTGTTGGCCACCAAAGCTTGATATGCTGGCATTTCATTATTAACAAAGTCGAAGGGCATCATCCAGGGAGCATTAGCTTGAGGAGCGAACCACCTATCCGGAAGAAAGAGCAGAAGTTCGGATTCACAATGGACCTTCTGGGCCATGACGTCCTGAACAACAACCAGGCGGTCCTCAGCTACCTCGAACTCATCCTCGCGACGCCTGGGCTTGACCCGGAAGTGAAGAGATATGCTGCAAAGGCGGCGTCTCATATCCGTGCCTCCACGGGCCTTATGGTCGACATGAAAACCATGGCTATCACGAGGTTTGCAGGACCGGAGTCGTTCAGGGCTACTGACCTCACGAAAGCCATGGAGTCCGCAATCCACGAACTGCCGAAATACTTCCCTGAGAAGAAGGTTGATGTGCGCCTGACTTCCGATGTGAAGAGTGCGTACGCAACCGGCAACAAAGTTGCTGAGAACCTCGTTCTGAACCTGCTGGTCAGCATCGCCAGACTCAATTCTACTGACAAGATCAATGTCAATGTGACGCTCAGCGAGAGGAAGGTTGAAGGCAGAGCCTACTGGTGCATCAAGCTTGAAGATCTAAACGCTGAGCTGCCGCGCATTCTGAGGACTGAGACAATTGACAGCGTCTGCAAACAGGACATCTCCCGAGCGGTGAAGCTCGCGGAGATTCTGTTCGCCAGCGTCGTATCGGAAGCCCTCGGCGGCGAATTCGAGGCTGGCGAGATGAGGCCCCGTTCCAAGCAACCAGGGGTCTATCTGAAGGTGTGCTTGAGGAAGGCTGGGAGAGC
>CAYOXJ010000053.1:0-7652 GCA_964407905.1 uncultured Thermoplasmata archaeon | reverse complement strand
AAGAAGACCGACGAGCGCTTGAGAGTGGCCGCGAAGTTCATGTCGAGGTTCGATTCCAAGAGGATTCTGATCGTCTCGGCGAGGCAGTATGGCCAGAAGCCGGCAAAGGTGTTCGGTAAAACCATTGGCGCGATGGTTGTCGCGGGCAGGTTTGTGCCCGGCTCGCTCACAAACCCGATTCTTCCAAAGTTCGTGGAGCCTGAGATACTGTTCGTAACGGATCCGGCCGCGGACGAACAGGCTCTGAAAGAGGCTCTGAATGTCGGGATACCCATCGTGGGCATATGCGACGCCAACAACGAGACGAAGTATGTCGACCTCGTGATCCCGTCCAACAACAAGGGCAGGCGCGCCCTCGCGACCGTCTATTGGCTTCTCACAAGGGAAGTCCTTAGGGCGCGAGGCCAGATTGCATCCGACGACGACTTCAAGATGACCGTAGAGGATTTCGAGGCGTCGCTCTGAGCGTTTGATTGTCCGAAAGCCTATTACTCACGGCGGCCCATTTGCCTCACGGGGGAGAAGACCGATGCGCTATCCTTCTGTTGCGGGCCAGTTCTATGCGGGCGACGAGAAGTCGTTGAGGAGTCAGATTGAGCAGTGCTATCTCAGCCCTCTGGGCCCAGGCAGGCTTCCGAAAGTCTCCGCAGGCAAGAGGCAAGTCCTCGGCGGGGTTTCGCCCCATGCGGGGTATGTGTACTCCGGGATGGTTGCCGCCCACCTGTATGCCCGAATCGCTGAGGACGGAATGCCCAAGTCGTTCGTGATCCTGGGTCCGAACCACACGGGCAGGGGATCTGGTCTTGCTGTCACGACGGAGGATTTCGAGACTCCGTTGGGCGTCGTCAAGGTCGACCGCGACTTGGCAAAGGCAATACGGAAGGATTTGGTGGACGAGGATCCGGAGGCCCATCGGTTCGAGCACTCAGTCGAGGTGCAGTTGCCGTTTCTGCAGCATCTGTCGCCGGACTTCAAGTTCGTGCCCGTCTGCATGGCCTTCCAGGACTACGATGCAGCGGTGTCTGTTGGGAAGACGATCAGGGATGCGATCAAGGGGAAGGATGTTGCGGTGATCGCCTCGACGGACTTCTCCCACTATGTGGCGCGCGAGACCGCAAAGAAGAAGGATGGCATGGCATTGGACGCCATCAAGGCGATGAACGCCAAGAAGCTCTACGAAGTCGTCAGGGATGAGGACATCTCCATGTGCGGGTACGGCCCCGTCATGGCAACCATCACCGCGTGCTCAGGAGGCAAGGCCACGGTCCTGAAATATGGGACGTCTGGTGACGTGCATCCAATGCATGATGTCGTGGGCTATGCGGCGGTCGTAATTGAAAAGTCAGATTAAGCAGCGCGCGCTATTAGGTGGCGATGCGCCTGAAGGGTATCACATCAATCGTCGTCTTGTCAGTGTTCATCATTACCTTGCTCTGGACGGTGCTTGTCATATTGGCCCCGTTCCTCGTTCCTTCGGGCACATTGACGGACTTGTCGGGGTATGTGGGCTCTCACGAGAATGATGAGAAGATCGCAGACCTCGCGCCGTTGCCAAAGGCGATGTACTGGGTCGGGGACGGACAGTGTCATCAGATAGCCAGTCGTAGCTACTTCCTCAACGGCAACCAAATGCCTTTCTGCGCGCGAGACCTCGGATTGTTCCTCGGCCTGGCCGTTGGTTTCGGTGTTCTCACATTCTATCGTCACAAGGTGTACCCGTTTATCGCCCTCGCCGGGTTCATCCCTCTGGGAATCGATGGTGGCGTCCAGCTTCTTACGGACTACGAGTCGACCAATGTGCTGCGACTAACGACCGGCATCATTGCTGGGATTGCGGCCTCTCTTCTGCTCGTGCATTTCGTGTTCGTCCTTCAAGAGGATCGCGAGGAGAGCAGCGCGCTGCGCGAGAGGAAGGCACCTCCCTCCAACAAGCAAGGATGAAATACTGTCCAGTCGATTCTGGTCCATCTTTCCGTTGCACTCAGCAGCGGGTGGGAGTAATGGTTGGATTGACAATGGGTCCAGCGTCGTCCCAGGCTGCGTCGGCCGAGCAGCCCAGGACGAGGAGTTGTGTCTCTTGCGGTCGTACGATCGATTGGAGCGCAAATGTGTGCCCGTATTGCGGGCACGACTTCCGGATGCCTCTTCAGATGGTTCAGCCAAGGCCGAAGAGCATGATGCCCGTGGTCGGTGGCATCCTGATCGTGATTGCGGGCGTGCTCGCGCTTGCCATGGGGATCATGTACTTCGTTTTGGACGTTAGCGATATCGAAGACTATGGTGTCACGCTGCCGCCAGAAATGACTGCAGAGGATCTTCAGGACATATTGTATGTGTGTGGCGGAGTCCTGGTCGTGTTTGCAGCGATAGCGCTTGTCGGCGGTGTGTTCGCCATCCAACGGAAGCACTTCGCACTCGCCATCATCGGTGGAATATTCGGACTTCTTGGCATAGGATTCCTGATCGGCAGCCTTCTGGGCTTGATCGGCCTGATCCTCGTCGCCGTGGGGAGAAAGGATTTCGACTAGGCCCCAAGGTACTCTGGCAGTTTGGGACAGAGGAATCACAGCAACCATTTTATGATGTCCGACCGTACCAGAGGACGGCCAGGAGGGGGTCCTCTCCAGGTCTCAGGAACTCTGTCAAGATGGAAGCTTCGAAGTCGAGAAACTGTGTCGGATGTGGAAGAGCCATAGGCTGGGATGCTAACGTATGTCCCTACTGCGGCCACGACTACAGAACTGTCATGGCTCCTCCCCAACCAAGGGAAGAAATCAGCAGCGGGACCAGGATATTGCTCTATCTGATCTCCTTCTTCATACCGCTGGCTGGCTTCATCATTGGCGTGATCTACTATCTGAAGCCCGAGCCCGAGTACAAGCATGTGGGCAAGATGTGCATACTGATCGCTTTGTTGCCGATATTGATTGTGCTTCTGATTGCATTCATGGTTGGCATGGCGTTTCTCGCCCTCGGTTGAATGCGCTCACAAGAACCTGAGGCGAACGGTCGGTGGGGATTGCCTTCCTTGACCGCTCATCCGTTCTCTTTCTCGTCGATCTCTTTCATCGGAAACCAAGGTATGAGACCAGCAATCATTTTATAATGCGCTGGCTCATCCAGAGCACAGGAAGGCCTGGGCGATGCCCATGCTTTCGTGTGGAGGGTGAATCATGGAGGCGTCGGGAACATCGGGAACTAGGAACTGCGTGTCCTGTGGCAGGTCCATAGCTTGGGACGCCAACGTCTGTCCGTACTGTGGCCATGACTACAGAGTCGCGATGATGGGTCCGGCCGCGCCGACTGCGAGAATGAGCGACGGGATGAAGATTCTGCTGTACATACTGTCATTCCTGATTCCGCTCATAGGCATAATAGTCGGTGTGATCTACTACGTCAAGCCGGAGCCAGAGTATAAGGAAGTGGGGAGGAACTGCATCATCATCGCAGTCATCATGTGGGTGATTGGTGCACTCTGTGCGGTCGCGTTCTGGGCGTGAGAAATCTTTTCCAAACTCCTTCTCATTCGCTATTTTTGGTCGGCGAATTCGATTTTCACCTGATAGAGAAGCAATTAATGAGCTCGTAAGGCATCCATGAGTACGATGGCCGCTCTCGAATCGCTTCTGATGTTCCTGGGATCCTCGGTTTGCCATCAGATTGCCGAGCGATCCTATTTCCTGGGCGATGTCCAGATGCCGCTCTGTGCGAGGTGCATAGGCATCCACTTCGGCTTTCTATTGTCGAGTTCGTTTCTGATCCTAGGATTTGGCAGGAGCGCACTGCGCCTGCCGAGCCTCAGACAGATGATCCCGCTCGCAGCCATCATGGCATTCTACTTCGTCGATGTTGGCCTGTCGTACTCGGGCATAAGCACCTCGGACAATCTGAGGCGCACTCTGAGCGGCCTCGCCGCAGGCATCCCCCTTCCATTCATAATCGTCCCTCTGCTGAGCACGGTGCTGCGCGGGAGCGAAGGTGAGACGAGTCCACTGGGAAGCCCGTCGAAATGGGCTTTGTTTGCCGCGTTCTATGTCCTTGCGGCGCTGGCCATTCTGACCGTCGACCGGAATGGGATTCTGTTCTACGCAGTGTCCATTGCTGGCGTGATTGGGGTTTTCGTGTTCTTCGTGGTCATGGTGTCAACACTGGTCGTGGTAGGCCTCGAGAGGAAGGAGGTTCCTGGCGCCCGCAAGCTCGTGTTGGGCCTGACACTGGCAATGTTCATCGTGCTCGCCCTGGCCACCGCTCATCAGGTGCTGGGCCCAGGGGCATGATGCCGGAGCAAACGCCCTTGTGGGAATAAAATCATGGCAATCATTTTATAATATCCAGGTTTATTCATAGATTGGACTCTAGGGGCCTTAACCCCTTGATTGTCAGAAGGTGCGAGAAGTATGGGAGCTTCAGGTACGCCAAGTACGAGAAACTGTGTTTCGTGCGGACGAGCCATTGCATGGGATGCAAACGTGTGCCAGTACTGTGGCCATGACTACAGGGCACAGGCCATGGCACCGAAGCCGCATGAGAAGACCGCTTTGTCCCTCATCGGCGGGGCCCTGATACTCATCGCAGGCCTTATGGGACTTATCGCAGGGGTCATTCTCCTGACGATTAGCTTCGAAGACCTGGATCAGTATGGCATAGACGTCGCAGGTGTTGGCGATATGGTCGAGGACATCCTGCACGCGTGCGGCGCGATATGGGTCATATTCGGCCTGATAGCAGTGATGGGTGGCGTGTTCGGCATCATGAGGAAGCATTTCGCCCTCGTGATTGTCGGAGCAATATTCGGCCTGCTATGCTTCGGCCCCTATGCGCTCGGGAGCATCTTTGCCCTTATTGGGCTGATACTCGTGGCCGTCTCGAAAAAGGACTTCGACTGAGCGCGAAAACCACACCACACGGTCGCGGGCGCTTTGCCGCGACCTCCAAACTCTTCTTTTTGTCCTCACCTCCAGTGGAAATTGGCAGCAATCATTTTCTAATGCCTAGTGTTATCCATCCGTCGGAACATCGGGAACGTTTCCCGAGTTCTACAGAACAGGAGGGAGCATATGCAATCTTCAGGTGCTCAGAGCACTAGAAACTGCGTGTCTTGTGGCAGGTCGATAGCGTGGGACGCGAATGTGTGCCCGTACTGTGGCCGCGACTACAGGGTGGCGATGGCCCCCGCCCCTCAGAAGAAGGAGTCGGCGGTTCCTGTCGTTGGCGGGATTCTGATAATCCTCTCAAGCCTGGGATACTTCGGGATAGGCGGCGTGATTGCTGCGGGCAGCACGGTCGCGCTCGTTCCGAGCGTTGGCAGCAGCGCAGCCGGGATTGCCTGCGGGGTCGTCATAGTGATTCTCGGCGTCATAGCTCTGTTGGGCGGGGTCTATGCCATGCAGAGGAAGAACTTCACGCTCGCCCTCATCGGCGGGATACTCGTGATACCTTCGATACTCGGCCTCATCGGACTGATACTGGTCGCGATATCGAAGGATGAGTTCAGGGACTGAGAAAGCAGATCCTGAGAAACCACTTGACATCTTCTTCATTCGACGTTCTCTGGTCTGAGCCTGTCCAGCTCAGATCCTCTTCATCATTCCCAGCTCCGGCTCGTAGATCTCGCCCTTGTCCAGGAGGCTCGCGATGACCTCCTCGAGGCGCACCTTGTCGATCTTCTTCGCCTTCGCCGCTTCCACAATACTGTCCCACTTGGCTCCTCTGCCACTGGTGTCGAGCGCATCGATCATCTTGAGCACCGTGTCCTCTTCGTCGGCGCCGACGCCCACCTCGTGGAGCTCCTCCTCCTTGGTCTCCTCTTCGGCCGGAGGCGCCCTGGCCGTCTTCGGCGCTGGCGCCTTCTCAACAGCCCTTTCCGCCTTGCCCTCCGGCAGGATCGACCTCAAGGCTTCCCTGACCATGGTCCTGAACCGGTCCACATCGATGTCCTTGTAGTACTCGATCGCGCGCAATACGCCGTCGGCCAGAGGCTCGGGGTAGCCTACCCTCATCAGCTCTGCGATGGTCGGCTGGGACATCGCGAGGCCCTCCTCGATCGCATCGATCCTGAGGAGTGTGCTCCTCGCCGCCTCCAGGACCCAGTAGTCCCTCGATTCCGCCTCGACCTCTCTGATCCTCTCTGGCCGGATGCTCAGGTACTTCACGCCCTCCTCCGGGCTGTAAGCTCTGCTCTTTCCGACGACCGCAGCGAAGGCCGGCGGAGATATCTTGGAGAGGGCCATAGCGGCCGCGGGCTGGTATTCGCCCGCTGAGATGTAGAAGGTGCCCGTCGGATCTGTCACCCTTGCGCGGTATCTTGGCCTCCCCTCCTCGCCGATATCTTCGACGTCCGTCACGACTCCCACGATCAACATTCGGTTGACCTTCGCGCCCAGGGGAGTTATGATGTAGGATACCGGCTTTTCGCCCTCGCCCCTGTGCTCCAGCAGGGAGGAGTTGTACTCCTCCGCGAACACTCGCCAGGCGACCTCGCGCACGTTCACTCAGGTCCCTCCAGCTCGACGAGGAGTCTCTCCGCTTCTTGCTTGATGTCCTTAGTCGGGAGTTCAGCATCCTTGGCGATCATCGAGAGGCCGAAGCTGTCCGCCATGATCACGCCTGTGACGGTCGCGACCTTGAGCGTGAGCTGTTCGTCCATCATGTCCTTCACGACCTCGAGGTCCATCTTCTCCTTGGCCTTTGCCATGCCCTCGTCCAAGGTCATGCCCAGGAGCCTCTCTGTCAGCTCGCGCCCCATGACGACGCTCACGGCCCCGCTTCCGTCATCGAGTATCGCCTTGATCCTGAGGTCCGGATAGCCTTCGATGCGCCCATGGACCTTGCAGATGCCCTTCTGAAGCGCGCGCTTGCACTCGGGGCAGCGCATGATGAGGCCCGAGCCCTCTCGGATCTCCAGCAGGACGCCTCGGACCGTGGCATCGGCAGCTCCGCCCCTGCCAGCGATCTCCGCGATCATCCTCACGCCCACCCTCTGGAGCTCCTCCTCCGAGGGGAACTTCTCCTTGACCTTGGTGACATCGGCACGATCGTCGAAGTTGAGCTGCGGTATGCCCCGCCATGCCTTGACCGTGGCCTTCGAGATCCTTACGACCTCGCCCTGTCTGAGCTTGAAGTCCGACCATGCGGTGAACTGCACCTTGCCCGACTCGTCCGCGATGACTCCGGAGAAGATCTTCTTCGCCTCTCCCTGGACTGTCACCTCGCGCGTGTCAATCGAAAGCAGTCGTCCCTTGACCTCGACGTATCCCATGCCCTCCCTGAGCTCGCCGATTGTGGTGACCTTGGGCGGGCCCTGGGCTATCTCGGAGTCCGCTATTGTGGATGGCTCTTCCTTCTTGATGGAAACTCTGTTGCCGAAGTTGACCTGCACCCTGCCCTGGTACTCCTTCGTGTACGCGCCCCTGACGGATATCACGTCCCCCTTGGCGAGAACGAGCCCCTCGACCTCCCAGGCCGTGTATGGTAGAGTTGTCGTGTCATCGCCAAGAAAGCCGAACACGATCCCCTTCTTCTCTCCTCTTGCCTGGATCTCTCTCTCGTTCACGGACAGCACCTTGGCCACGAAGTCCACGTTGGGCTCGTTCGGCCTCAGCTCGGCAAGCTTCCGCTGAAAACCGGTTGAGAAGGCGCTCGCGTCGCCGCCG
>CAYOXJ010000052.1:0-7659 GCA_964407905.1 uncultured Thermoplasmata archaeon | reverse complement strand
GTGCCAGCGATCGCTGTAGTGATGTTGTTCGGAGAGGTCGCCGTGTTCTGCGTCTATCTGGTTGCTGTCCTATTCGCGGCGGTCCACCGTGGAAAACACCATCACTACATGATGTTGGCCGCCTTCCTCATGGACGTGCTGGTGTTCAAGTCATTGATGTCCATGAGGGCCTTTGGCGATGTCTGGGGCGGATATCCCTGGAGCGGCACGAGCATCTTGCGACACATGGTCCTCGACACCATCACGCTTGTCGTTGGTATAGCGACGATATACCTTGGTTTCAAGTACCGCGTGAAGCGTGAGAACAAGATGTTCATGCCTCCTGCAAGGAAGAAGATACACCGGGTCGTTGGAACGTCATTCATCATCCTGTGGCTTGTGACGCTCGTCGTCGGCATCAGCATTTTTGTAGAGAGCTACCTCCCTTAGTCAAGCTCAACTACGTTGATGGGCATGCCCCTCCCCGTGAAGCATCGCATCCGGCATAGCAAGGAGGACCTTCGCGAGGTGCTGAAACAGATTGCCTTCAAGAAGGGAGCAGTGGCATTCGGGGTCGCGTCGGCCGACGACGTCGACGCGCTGCCAAGAGTGAAGATAGGCTGGGTCATCAACACGCTCAGCGTGCCTGTGAAGGAGACCATGCCTGATGCGCGCAGCGTGGTCGTGTTCGGCATTCCCTCGCTGGACGATTCAGACGAGCTGGAAGTCGTGCGCGGAAAGAATGACTTCTCGTACCCGGGCTATCTCCCGATCAGCATCATCATGAGGGATCTGATCCAGGCCCTTCGCGCTCGCGGGCACGAGGCATGCTTCGCATCGGTATACTCGTCCGACAAGAGAATGGCAATTCTGGCTGGAATCGGGAACTACGGGAAGAACGCGCTCGTGATTTCGCCAAGGCATGGGCCATGGCTGAGGTTTGGATCCGTTCTGACAGATGCGTACATCGGGCCCAGCAGGCGCCTGAAGAAGGACCCCTGTGGTGACTGTAACAGGTGCGTTCGCGCCTGCCCAGCAAAAGCACTGAAGCCCTACGTGGTCGACCCCTGGAAATGCCTCGTCGGTGCCACATCACTCCCAAGGATCTCGTCCAATACGAGGAAGCTGTTGGAAAGGCACGAGCCTCTGATCACCCCGAAGGCACGCGTGATGTGCAGAATGTGCCAGCTCGTCTGTCCTTACACCTCAGCAGAGCGCAGAAGGAACGTTATCGATGCTCCTCGCCAGGCCCCTCACCGTAGGCCTGGTCGGGCCTGAGGACAGCTTTGTATCGTCCTCTCTTTCTGAGCGCCTTTCTGATCTCGTAGCACATGTGACATCCATCAGCATAGCTCCGCGCCGGCCTGACGCGCAGCTCGGCCGCAAGCGCAGCCGGCCCTCCTCTCATCAGCGGACCTATTATCGGATGTCTCTCCGGTTCGAGCTCATCCATGATTCTCCTCAGGGGTTTCCTCCAGAGATTGCCGACCGTGATGCCCTGGCAGAACTGGACGTTGCCGTAGGAGTCGACATGCACCCTCGTGATACCTGGCGGCTCCTCTGGGCATTTGTCGAGCGTCTGCCAGGCTCGCTTTCGCGCTTTCTTGGCGAGTTTGGCCGCCGCCCTGCCCCTGAAGTACAGCTCGCTCTTGTCATCCGCGGCCGACTCACAGCGGTAGAACCCTATGTCCCTGATGACGAGCTCCGAGACGGGGATTCGAAGCACCTTCGCAGTCTTGTGAGCGTTGCGCACGTTCTCCGCCTCCTCGCCGGTGCCATGGTGTTCGTCGGTGCTCAGGCTGAGGTCGGCGATGCCCATATTGGCCATGTCCTCCAGCCACAGCATCGCATCATGGGAATCCGTGCCCCAGAAGGCGTTCGAGACTACGCCCACCTCGAATCCTCTCTCCCTTGCCATTCCGATGCCTTCGAGCAGCACAGGATAGTACAGGAATGGTTCTCCGCCCTCGAAGTACAGCCTGTTGACGGAGGGCACCTCTGAGGACTGTCTGACAATTTCCTTGATCTGTGCAGTGGTCATCGTTCCCGAGGATCCAGGGCTCGACCAAACGAAGCAATGGTCGCACTCCATCGTGCATTTGTAAGTGAGCAGGAGGTGGACACCCGTCAGTGCGATTTTCGCCTTCGCTTTCGTCATCGCATCGTCGTAGCGTCGAATCCGTGCATATCCTTTTCCGTCATTCAGACGCGAAGCTGTGCCAGCGGTGCAAACAAGCAGAAGCTCACATGCTCGGCAAGATTTAAATGGGACAATCAAATATGTGCGGCAATGGTAGTTTCGAAGGACCGGATCAACCGCATCATCGAGGGCTACGACAAGGATGACCTCGTGATAGGGACTGCCTGCTCGCACACATCCTTGCAGATCTTCGACGGCGCCCGAAAGGAGGGGCTGAGGACCCTCGGCATCGCCGTCGGCCAGAAGACCAAGTTCTACGACGCATTCCCGCGTGGCAAGCCGGATGAGTTCTTCTATGTCGATTCCTACACCCAGCTGCTGGACCGGGCGGAGGAGCTCGTCGCCAGGAACGTCGTCATCGTGCCCCATGGCTCGTTCGTCGAGTACATGACCCCGAGGAACTTCGAGGACCTTGAAGTGCCCACATTCGGCAACAGGAACGTGCTCGATTGGGAGAGCGACAGGGAGAAAGAGCGCATGTGGCTTACCGGCGCGGGGATCGAGATGCCCCACAGGATCGAGGACCCGAAGATGATCGACAGGCCCGTCCTCGTGAAGTACGATGGCGCCAAGGGCGGCCGAGGGTTCTTCATCGCGAAGGACTACCCTGATTTCAAGCTTGGCATCGACCACACCCAGAAGTTCTCGATCCAAGAGTACATCGTGGGGACGAGGTACTACATCCACTTCTTCTACTCGCCCATCAGGACCGATGGCTACAGGCTCAGCAAGGGCATGCTCGAGCTCCTGAGCATCGACAGGCGCGATGAGTCAAACATCGACGAGATGTACAAGCTGGGCGCACAGGAGGAGCTGAAGAAGCTCGGCCTGTACCCAACCTTCGTCGTCACTGGGAACGTGCCCGTCGTCGTGCGCGAATCGTTGCTCCCGAAACTGCTCGATATGGGCGCGAGGGTCATCGAGAAGTCGCTCGAGCTGTTCGGCGGCATGATTGGCCCGTTCTGCCTTGAGTGTATTGTGACCGACAACCTCAACGTCAAGGTCTTCGAGATCTCTTCGAGGATCGTTGCTGGGACGAACCCCTTCGTATCGGGCTCGCCCTACTCAGACCTGATCGAGCCCGGCCTTTCAACGGGCAGGCGCATCGCACAGGAGATCAATTACGCGAGGAAGCATGGACTGCTGGGAGAGATACTATCGTGACGCAGTACTTTTTCATCCTCGCCGACTCGGAACTGGAGTTGGTGCCCAAGGAGATAGTCAACGAGAGGTGTATCCTCAACAACGCGCGAGCGCGAGGAAAGGCCCCAGAGAAGATCCTTCTCGACGCCTCGCACCACCACCCCGCGTTCAACAAGCTGCGGGAGAACGAGAGACGCGGTAGGCCGGACCTGGTGCACTACTTCTTGATGCTCTGTCTGGATTCGGACCTATCGGCGTCGGGTGGCCTGCGGACATTCGTTCATACCAGGAACGACGATGTCATCGCGGTGAACCCCGAGACGAGGCTGCCTCCTCACTACCCGCGCTTCGTCGGCCTGATCGAGACGTTGTTCGAGCAGCACGTGGTGCCCTCGAGGGAGAAGGCGTTGCTGGAGCTGAGGCAGGACGTTCCGCTCGAAACCCTTGTCAAGGCGCTGAAGCCCGACGAGATCGTTGTGCTGGCCTCCGATGGCGAGCATGTCCCACTGGTCGACAAGTTCGCGTATCTGAAGGCCGAGCGAGTGGCCGTGATCATAGGCGGTTTCTCCAAGGGCGATTTCAGGTCGGACCTGAGCAAGCTCAATGTGACGAGGGTTTCGCTGGGCCCGAGACAACTGAAGGTCTGGACCGTGACGTGGAAGGTGCTTTCCGCTATCGACTATGCGCAGAAGAGGGCCGAGGTCAGCAACGTAAAACCTTCAAGACCTCGTCGCGCTCCGAGAAAGAAAGCGGGGTAGAACGGCCTCTTGAGATGGCAACTGACTTCCCTCTGCCTGGGACGATCCTTCCAATCACGGCCGCGCTTATGTGCATCTTCTTGACCGCTCTGACGTACTTGGCCGCATCAGCTGGTTTGAATGTTGCGAGGAGTGCGCCTGACCCGAGGAGGCCAAGCGGGTCGATCCCGTACTTGGCGCATATCATCGCCGTCTCGCGCCGCACAGGAATGGGGTCGGTCCAGAGCTCGACGGATTTCCTCGACGCCTCGGCCAGCTCGTGAACTCCCATCAGGATCCCGCCTTCGGTGGGGTCGTGCATCGCGCTCACGCCGTACCTGAGAGCCGTCATCGCCTCAGGAACGACCGATAGCCCGGGGTCGAACAGATATCTCGCAGCCCTGTTGACGAAGCTGTTGTCGAACACATCCAGAAGCTCCCTGCGCTTCTCTCTCGCAATTGCCGCAGTGCCCTCGATGCCCGCCCCTTTGGTGATGACGAGCGAGTCACCGGCTCTGGCGCCTCGGCTCAGCACGATGTGCTTTCGGCCCTCAAGCACTCCGTGCATATCACCAACGACAATCGGATGGTCAATTCCCGGCGTCACCTCAGTGTGTCCTCCTGTCACTGCGACGCCCAACGACTTCGCCGCCTCCGAGATCTGTTTGAATATGCCCTCCGCGAGCGCCTCGTCGGACCCTTCTGGGAGCAGGATCACCGCCTGGAACCAGGCCGGCTTTGCCCCGCAGGCCGCGATATCGTTCGCATTCACGTGGACTGCGTAGTATCCAATCATGTCGGAGGCGTATGTGACCGGGTCCGTTTTGAGCACGAGAGTGTTCTTGCCTAGCCTGACGATGGCAGCGTCCTCGCCAAATGCAGGGCCGAGGATCACCCGGTTGTCCTTCGCTCCCGCGTGCTTGAGCAGCTTCATGAGCAGCTTAGGCGGGAGCTTCCCAGTTCTCAGAGCCATCGCCCGATTGAACTCCCTCGCACAATAATAGGGTTTCTGTAGGGGTTCAAGAGCTCAAGGCACTGCCAATATCTGAGCACCAATGCTTTATATCGACAGTGTACGTGCCCCCAAAGGGCGAACGAGATGCTGTCAGAGCGCGTGAAACGGGTGCAGGAATCGGGTACGATGAAGATGAAGGAGCTCGCTGGCCAGAAGAAGGCCGAGGGCAAGAAGATCATCTCCTTCACGGTCGGGGAGCCTGACTTCGACACGCCCAAGCACATAGTCGAGGCCGCGAAGAAGGCGCTTGACGAGGGCAAGACGAGGTACCTCGACGCCCCTGGGCTTCCGGAGCTGAGAGAGGCAATCGCGCAGAGGGCGAAGACGGAGAACGGAATACCCTGCGACAAGTCCAACGTGCTGGTCACGCCCACGAAGCAGGCGATATTCGAGACGATCATGGCGACGATCAACGAGGGGGACGAGGTCATCATGCCCGACCCGGCATGGGTGACCTACGAGCCCTGCGTCGTGATGGCGAGCGGGAAGGCAGTTCCCGTCAGGACGCGCGAGGAGGATGGGTGGAGGGTGACTCCAGAGGCCGTTGCAGAGCTCATCACGCCGAAGACCAAGATGATACTGCTCAACTCGCCGTCGAACCCGTGCGGCGCCGTCGAGACCCACGACGATATCAAGGGCCTCGCGGACCTCGCGAAGGACCATAACCTGCTCGCTCTCTCCGACGAGGTCTATGAGAAGATCATATTCGACGGCCTGAAGCACCATTCCATAGCGGCCGAGCCGGACATGTTCGACCGCACGATCACGATCAGCGGGTTCTCGAAGACGTATGCGATGACAGGCTGGAGGATGGGCTGGCTGATAGCGCCGAAGACGATGTTCAAGGGGATCAACAAGGTCCAGCAGCACTCGATCACGCACGCGGTGTCGTTTGCGCAGTACGGTGCGCTCGCGGCGCTGACGGGGTCTCAGGACTGCGTCGATATGATGGTCAAGGAGTTCAACGAACGCAGGGACCTTGTCATGAAGCTCATGAAGGACATTCCAAGCTTCCACTGCGACACGCCAAAGGGCGCGTTCTACGTGTTCCCGAGGTACGAGAACAAGATGGGCTCAGAGGAGTTCGCCCTGTTCCTGATGGACAAGGCCGAGGTCGCTGTGACAGGTGGCGGCTCGTTCGGGTCAGCGGGCGAACAGCACATCAGGATCTCGTACGCCACGAGCAAGAAGAACATACAGGAGGGCATGGAGCGCCTCAAGAACGCGCTTGCGTGATCCGGCCCGAGAGCCATATCACTTCTTCTTCGTCTTCTTTCTGACGATCCGCGTCGGGCGAGCCCTCTCCTTGGCCTTGAGCATTCTCATGTAGTCTTCGAGGTCCAGGCGCTTGTCGATCATGAAGGGCTCGAACCCCAGCTTGCGCCAGGCGGCTCTCGCCTCGAGATTGTCTGCGGCCACGCTCAGGCGCACGGACCTGACCTTGTTCTTCCTGAACCAGCTGACCGCCACGTCGAACATCTTCTTCGCGACCCCCTTCCTGCGCAGTTCCTCTTTGACATAGACGTCAGAGACGACGCCGATCTTCTTCTCCTTGTAAATGGGCACGTTCGGCGAGAGGAAGCACAGAGCAAAGCCCACAATCCTGCCGTCCTCCTCCGCGACGATGAGCTTCGTGCTCAGCTCTGAGAACTTCTCCTCGAGGTACCGAGACCATTTCCTCTTGCTGTCCCAGGAGAGGGTGAAATGATCAGAGAGTGTCGCGTGATAGTCTGCCAGGCTCTCCCAGAGGTCGGAGACGGCCTTGAGATCAGTCCTCTTCGCGTCTCTGATTCGAATCCTTATCTTGGCGATGGGCCCAGCTCCTGGTCACATTGCTATGGGATGGCCAGTAGGCCAAACAACCTAGAGCCTTATTGAGATTGCGGACTTCAGGTCCGCGATCTTTCTGACCTTCCTCAAGACCTCCGTCGGAAGGTCCTCATCGAGCTCGAGTATCATCATCGCAGGCCCCCTTGGCTTCGCTCGCGCAACCTCCATGCTCGCAATGTTGATGTCATTGTCTCCGAGGACCGTGCCCACCTTGCCGATCATGCCGGGCTTGTCCATATGTGAAATGAGGAGGAAGTAGCCCTCGGGCACGATGTCCACCGGGCTGCCGTCCACCTCGACAATCCTCGGGCCCCTGTCTGGCATGAGCGTCCCAGCGGTCGATACCTCGTCCCCGTTGGTCTTCAGCGTAACCCTGATCAGGTTGCTGAACCTGCCCGCCTCCTCCGAGGTCGATGTCACGACCTCGATCCCCCTCGCCTTCGCCACCGCAAAGGCGTTGATGTAGTTGACGTTGAACTCCTCCGACAGCGGCTTCAGAAGGCCCGTGACGACAGATGCGGAGATTATGCTAATGTCCTTCTTGGCGAGATTGCCCATGCAGTGTATCCTGATCCTGCCCGCGCTGCACTTGCCGAGCTGTGAGGCGAATGTTCCCAGCTTCTCGGCCAAGGGCATGTACGGCACGAGCTCGGGATCGAGCTTGGCGGGCATGTTCACCGCGTTCTTCAGCACGTTGTCCCTGAGGTATGCGATGACCTGTTCTGCGATCTCGGAGCCGACCTCCTCCTGTGCCT
>CAYOXJ010000051.1:0-8075 GCA_964407905.1 uncultured Thermoplasmata archaeon | reverse complement strand
CGCACGCAGGTGCGCACACGATTCTGATCGAGAAGACGGGGAAGACCCTTAAGGCGCCCGGCGTGATCCTCACACACACTCAGGAGACAGGTGCCAGCGGATACGGAGGGAACATGCAGCTCAAAATCAGAGCAGGCGAGAAAGCCGAGGAACTCGGCTGCGCTGCGCTCATCATCGCGACGGGCGGTGGTTGGACCGCTCTGAAGGGGCCCCTGGCGAGGGCGTGCAAGGACGCAATCCCCCTCTACGGCCTCTACGAGCAGATTCGCTCAGGGACAACCCCGAAGGGACCGGTGGTCATCGTCGACACTCCTGATCCCGCAGGAAAGACAATGCGTGTCCAGGACTACGCATGGGATGACACGCTCGAGACCGTGATTGAGCTCAAGAAGAAATCCCCTGAGACAGAGGTCTATGTCGTCTTCCAGGAGATGAGGGCGTTCGGGCTTTCCGAGCTGGCGTACAAAGAGGCCGCAGAGATGGGAGTCAGATTCGTCCGATACGACAGGAACGGAGCCCCCAAGATCGATCCCAAAGAGCCTGGGAAGATTGTCGTGAAGGATTTCTCTCAGGGAGATGTTCTGCTCCTCAAGTTCGGGACATTGGTGTTTGCATCAATCCCGCCGAACAAGGACAACGAGGCGATTGCAGAGGCGCTCAGGATACCGATGGCGACGGATGGCGGTGTCCGAAGGGGGAGCATACAGAGATGGCCAGTATCGACTCCAAAGCCCGGTGTGTTCGTGTGCGGGTCTGCCCTGTTTCCGAAATCAAGGGAAGTCGCCAAGGTAGAAGGAGAGACTGCCGGTGCGATGGCGGCCGAGTTCGTGAAGCGCGGAGCCATCGAGTTTGGCGGGATCGTCGCTGAAGTCACCCAGGAGAAGTGCTCGGCCTGCCTCACTTGTATCAGAACCTGCCCGTACGAGGCCCCTTTCATCGGCACGGCGAGCAAGGCTGAGATCAGGACGCAGCTCTGTCAAGGGTGCGGCATGTGCGTCGGCGTCTGTCCGAGCAAAGCCATCGAACTGCACAACTACACAGACGACCAGATCATGGAAGAGGCTCACACGCTCCTCGGAGGTGACTTCTGATGGCCGGCCGGAAGCCGAAGATCGTCGGATTTTGCTGCGAGAGGCACGGCATGGACGCCGCTGTTCTCTCCGCGAGGAGCGGGAAGCAGTTCGATGCAAGCGTAAGGCTGGTTCGGGTCCCGTGCGCTGGAAGAGTTGATGGCATGCACCTGCTCAGGGCGCTGGAGGACGGCGCGGACGCAGTGTTCGTCCTCGGCTGTCTCGAAAAGAACTGCTATTACGACACCGGCTCAATCGAGGGCAGAAAGCGCGTGGGCTACGTGAAAGCGATCCTCGAAGAGGTAGGGATCGAGAAGGAGCGGGTTGAGATGTTCAACGGCGCTTCATCCAACTCATGGGCCTTCCCCGAGATGGTTGCAAAGATGGTCGAGATCGCGAACAAGCTGGGCCCCATAGGCTCCGGAGGTGAGAAGGAATGATAGTGGCGAAGCGGAAGCCGCTTGGGGAGATCGTCGAGATGCTCGCACCCTTCAAGAAGGTCACTGTCATAGGCTGCAGGAGCTGCGTGGCCATCTGTCTGGCTGGCGGAGAGAAAGAGGTCAAGATGCTTGTTTCCGCCCTCAAGATAAGGAACAAGAAGGAAGGCAGGAGACAGGAGTTCGATGGTTTCGTGGTCGAGAGACAGTGCGAGAAGGAGTGGGTCAAGGAGGTCGAGGACAAGATCCTCGGCTCTGACATAACGCTCTCAATGGCCTGTTCGCTTGGCGCGCAGACGATCGGCGACATGTATCCTGAGCACATGACATTCCCGGGCCTGAACACTGGTATCTTCGGAGTCCCGGAAGAACAAGGAGTATGGTCGGAGAAGTGCCTTGGGTGCGGCAACTGCATCATCCACACAACAGGTGGCATCTGCCCGATAGCGCGATGCGCGAAGAGCATGCTCAACGGTCCTTGTGGCGGCTCCGCCAACAGCAAGTGCGAGGTCAACCTCGATGTTGATTGCGCATGGGCCGCCATCTACGACAGGCTGAAGCTTCAGAACCGCCTGGACCTCATCGAGAAGGTCACTCCCGCAAAGGACTGGTCCACGAGCCACTCCGGAGGGCGCAGAATCTTCGCGCGCGAGGACGCGAAACTGACGCCTCATCAGAAGAAGGGCAAGGAGGCGGTGCAATGAAGGCAGGGAGCAACCTCGAGAGGGTGCTCGAGGCTGGGAAGTTTGCGGTGACCGCAGAGATTGGCCCTCCTCAGTCGGCAAATCCGGAGCCGCTGATGCATCACGCAAGGATGCTGAAAGGATTTGCGGACGCGTTCAACCTGACAGATAACCAAACGGCTGTCGTAAGGCTCTCAAGCATTGCAGGCGCAGTCATAATAATGCGCGAGGGAATCGAGCCAGTGATACAGATGACATGCAGGGACAGGAACAGGATCGCCCTCCAGAGCGACCTGTTCGGTGCCGCCGCACTCGGAGTCAAGAATGTACTGTGCCTGACGGGTGACCACCAGACTTTCGGGAACGAGAAAGGCGCGAGGAACGTCTTTGACTTCGACTCGATCGTCGAGCTACAGGTCTTCGACTCGCTGAGGAGAGAGGGAAAGCAGGTCGGGGGAGAGGTCATCAAGGACCCACCACAGGTCTATCTCGGATGCGCCGAGAACCCGTTTTCCACGCCCTATGAGTTCCGCGTGTCGAGATTGGCGAAGAAGGTGGCGGCGGGTGCGGACTTCTGTCAGACCCAGGCCATATTCGACATGGACATGTTCGAGAAGTGGATGGACGAGGCGAGGTCGAGAGGGATTGACAGGAAGATCCACATACTCGCAGGCGTCATCCCGATGAAATCGGCCGGCGCTGCAAGATACATGAAGAACAAGGTTCCGGGGATGATCGTCCCTGACCGTATCATCGACCGGATGAAGAAGGCGAAGGATGCGAAGGAGGAGGGCATCAAGCTCTGCGTGGAACAGATAGAGCATCTGAAGACAGTCAGAGGAGTCCACGGCGTGCACATCATGGCAATCCAGTGGGAGGAGATTGTCCCGAGAATCGTGGAGATGGCCGGACTGTTGCCGAGACCGGAAGAGTAGATTAGCTGCAACAATCATCATATACCGCTACTGTTTTCGCGTCGAGGATAAGATGACTTCGAAGTCTTTCGACGAGCTGAGCGACGAAATGCTCAATGGTTATCTGAAGATCAATCCCGACGCAGGAACTGCCCTCGGGATACACGAACCATATGATTGGCAACTGCCACATGGAGGTTTCAAGAAACTTGAAGAGAGTCTTGCGATTCTGGAATCATGGTACAAGAAAGCGAACGGCCTGGCGACGTCAGAAGAGCTGGATGTTGACCAGAGGCTTTCGATCAAAACTCTGAAGACTGCAATCGATGTTGTGGAATTCTCGATTGAGGATTACCCTATCTGGAAGATGTATCCAGATGCATTCGAGTGGTTCGGAGGGCTATTGTTCGTTATGGTGTCCAGGGACTACGCACCCTTCGACCAAAGGGTGAGTGCAATCTGTTCTAGATTGGGAAGACTGCCCAAGTATCTAGAGCAATTTAGGACTCGGTTCAAGGATCCTAAGTCTGTCCACGTCTGGACGAGAATAGCAATCAGCGTGTGTGAAAGCATGCCAGGGTTTCTTCGAGTCATCGAGGAATCCTCAAGAGGGAGAGTATCGGAGAGCCTGCATGAGGATCTGAGGAAGGGCGTGAGTGATGCGAGTGCAGCCATCGACGAGCATCTGCAGTGGCTGAAGGAGATGCTAGATCGTCCGAATCGGAGCTACGCCATGGGAAAGAAGCGGCTGGCGAAGCTGATGAAGCTGAGGGGCATCGATTTCACTCCGGCTGAGGTCCTCGCACTGGGCGAGAAATATCTCAGGGAGTTCAAGGAGGAAAAAGCCAGAGTGGCAGAGAGCATCGCGCCTGGAAAGGGAGTCGACGGCGCTGCTTCGATCGTCCGTTCTAGACGTCCTAGAACGTTTGAAGAAGCCCTCAGGGCAACCGAGCATCAGATGAACCAGGCGAGGATGTTCATATCTGATGCGAACGTCGCGACTGTTGATCCGAACGCGATTCTGAAGGTGATTGAGACGCCCGCGTTCCTGGCCCCGCTCATGCCATTTGCTGCGATGTACATGCCCGCCAAGTTCGACAGGACCCAAGAGGGAGTGTACATCGTCACCAGACCGAAGGGAGACGAATCGTTGGGAGAGAGGCTGAACTATGCGGCGATAATCAATACCGCTCTGCACGAGGCGTACCCCGGACATTTCCATCAGGGAGTCATGACGAACAAGAAGCCGATCATGCTGCAGTTGGCTGGCTTCGGGGGCGATGTCGAGTACCTCGCGTGTGCAACAGAGACTGTGGAAGGGTGGGCTCACTACTGCGAGAAGATGATGTTTGACCACGGATACGAGGCCACGGACGAGGCTGCGTTCGAGATGTATACAGGTGCAATCTGGAGGGCATGCAGGATAATAGCGGATGTCAAGCTCGCCCAAGGTGAGGCAAGCATCGAGGAGGCAACGGAAATGATGGCCACGGAAACGGGCATGCCCCGGGATGCGATGGAGGACGAGGTGAAGAGGTATTCCCACATGCCGGGCCAGGCGCTTTCGTACATGCTGGGGAGACACTTGATACTGGAACTGAGAGCCGACCTTGAGAGAAGGCTGGGCCCAAGATTCAATGAGAAGGCGTTCCACGACACCGTGGCAAGCTATGGCTTCATGCCGTTCCATTTGGTTAAGGAGACGGTGCTCTCCGAGCTCAAGGCCTGAGAGCTCCTGACGAAAACCGTTATAAACGGTTAGAGAATACCACTGAGGCACACCCATTGATTGCAGGGGAGGGATGCCTCAGCAGACACCGGAGTGTATCTTGAATGAGCAAGGTGAAGAGAGCTTTGGTCAGCGTGTCAGACAAGACGGGCCTCGTGGATTTCGCGAAAGGCCTTTTCGATTTGGGGGTGGAGATCCTTTCTACTGGAGGAACCGCGACCGCGCTTGAGAAGGCGGGCGTTCCTGTCATCGGGGTCTCAGAGGTCACGAAGTTCCCGGAGATGTTGGACGGAAGGGTGAAGACGCTCCACCCAGCAATCCATGGCGGCCTCCTGGCCATGAGAGAAAGACCGGAACACATGGAGGCCATCAAGAAACACGGCATCGAGCCGATAGACATGGTGGTCGTTAACCTGTACCCATTCGAGAGCACGGTGGCGAAGCCTGGCGTGAATCTGGAGGACGCAATAGAGAACATCGACATCGGCGGGCCCTCGATGATCAGGTCGGCCGCGAAGAACAACTCTGCGGTCGCGGTCGTCACGAGCCCGTCGCAATACGAGGCTGTGCTGAAGGAGCTGAGGGAGAATGACTGCCGCCTGTCGGAAGACACGAGGCGCAGGCTTGCTCTCAGTGCGTTCAGGGCCACTGCGAGGTACGACTCGGCCATCTCACACTATCTGTGGAAGCAGTTTTACCCCGAAGAGCTATTCCCGAAGGATCTCACCCTTTCCTTTGAGAAACTCGGCGATCTGAGGTACGGGGAGAATCCGCACCAGAAGGCGGCGTTCTACAAAGACAACTTCGATTGGACTCCCCTGAGTGTCGCGGCCGCGGAGAAGATGCATGGTAAGGAGATATCGTACTGCAACGTTCTGGACCTCGACGCGGCCTTAGCCATCGCGTCGGACTTCGAAAGGCCGACGGCAGCGGTGATCAAACACACGAACCCGTCAGGAGTCGCGAGCGCGGACACGATTGCAGAGGCGTTCAGGATCGCCTACAATGCGGACTCTTTGAGCGCGTTCGGATGCGTCGTGGGCCTGAACAGGCCAGTGGATACGGAGACCGCGAAGGAGATTGGCAACCATTTCGTCGAGGCCGTTATCGCTCCGTCCTACGATTCCGACGCCGAGAGGCACCTCGAAGAGAAGAAGAACATCAGGCTCCTCAGGACTCACGTGCCGATCCGAAGGGAAGATGGCGGGATGGCCTTCGCGAAGATCAAGGGCGGACTTTTGATGCAGACGGACCCCTATGTGGAACTCGACCGCACGAAGCTGAAGGTTGTCACCAAGCGCGCCCCGACAGAGGAGGAAATCGATGCGATGATTTTCGGAGTCAAAGTCTGCAGACACATCAAGTCCAACACAGTTCTGCTAGTGAAAGGAGAGAGGACTGTTGGTGTCGGCGCGGGTCAGATGAGCAGGGTCGACTCTGCAACCATTGCAGGAATGAAGGCGGGGCCCGACGCGAAGGGCAGCGTGCTCATCTCAGATGCGTTCTTTCCGTTCAGAGACGGTGTGGATGCCGCCGCAAAAGTCGGCGTTTCGGCAATCATACAACCAGGAGGTTCTCTGAGGGACGAGGAGGCCATCGCGGCAGCAAACGAGCACGACATGTCTATGGTGTTCAGCGGGCTGAGGCTGTTCAAGCACTGATCTGGTGACTTCAAAATCCCTTCGATTTCTTATCTACTCCCTGTGCCAAACCAGAGAAGCTCCGGCTCCTTCTTCCTCTTCAATCTCGAAATCGAACGGGACCCAACGAGGCGAGACCTTGACGCCGCGCAGGTATTTTATCCTCACATATCTCCGGAAATCGCTGTCGACCTTAATCTCAAGTATACCGTCCACGATCGACTCGATGGGGGCTATCTGCTCTTCGGTCAACAGGCCCCTGTGCACAGCGTAGGTTATCGCGCCATTCGCCTTGACTAGCGACGTCAGCGTTTTGAAGAACAGTCCGACCGCCTTCACATCATGATGCATGTACAAGGCGGTCAGGGAGTCGAAGAGCACTCTCACTGGATATCCTCCGACTTTGTTGATCCCCTCGTTCACCTTCTCGGCAATCTCCCCGAGGCTGTTAATATCGGACACCCTGAGGGACATGGCGTCGAGCGTTGGCGCTTGTTCGGACGTGTAGCAGTCGATTATGACGAGCGACCCCGCTGCCTCGAAGTCGAACGGATCGACCCCGAACTGCTCGAACTGTCTGCGCACCTGAGTGGGAGTGGTATTCGTCTCGACGAACAGGAGCTTCTCACCGTTCTTGAGGTAGGTGGAGCCGAGATAGCAGCAGAACTCAAACATGCCCGCGGTCGGGTCGCCAACTACAAGGACTGCGTGTTTATCAGGGAACATGCGACATGCAATAGCACAGGTTCTGGTCCGAGCCCGTCACAGGATTGGCACGAGCTTCGGCCTGAAGTCACCGGGCTCTGGGTCGGTCATCGCATGCACCGCCGTGAAGGGCTCTTCCCCTCTTATGAGCGTTACACCAGAGGTCTTGTCAATCCTCAGGTGCGTGTGTGCCAGGTCTGACAGTCTACTGGTTGACTTGACCGAAGGCGTGACCGTCGCCACGAAGATTCCTTCGTTGTTCAAGAGCGATGTGAGGAATTCCATCATTCCATCGAGCACGCCCGCACCGTATATCGACTCGAGGGAGTCGAAGCCGATGATAGTCAGTACCGGCGATTCTGTCCCTTTGAGCGCGTACTCGACATCTTGCCACTTCATGTCCACCTTGATGTCTTCGCCTTCGAGGGTCATCGCGTACGGCTTCGGAGCCCCAGCGGGCGCATGCGGCTCCAGGATCTTGATGTTCTTGTCGAAGGACTCGGGGGAAAGGAATCCAAGGAGCTCATCCCTCGCGGACTCGGCGCCCGTCTTCTTGGTGGGTATCCAAGCGACACCTCGGCTATGGGTCGCGAAGTTGCATATGATCGCGTTCTCTATCGACGAGGAGGCCACAACCGGAACGCCAGGGCCAAGCTCGATGAGCGTGATCGTGCCCCTCCTGAGACCTCCCTCGATCATGCCATCGAGGTCTGCATTGCCCGTGGAGACATGTCCCTTGTCCGGGTCATGAATCGGCACGAACGGTTTCGGCCTATCAGGTTTCGTATAGCGGGAGTACTCGAATGTCCTAACCCTGCCCCCTAGGAGCGTGTAGACATACTTCGGCTGCCTGATTTCGCACCCTCTCAGCTTTAAGATGTCGAGCTCCCTGAGCCT
>CAYOXJ010000050.1:0-8109 GCA_964407905.1 uncultured Thermoplasmata archaeon | reverse complement strand
GCGAGGGCAATCCTGGCGAGCCACAAACCAGAGCAATTGGAAAAGGACACAAGGGCAGATATCGACAGAATTCTGAAGAAACACCAAGGATGATCGTCACGGTACGGGCTTGATCGCCTCAAGGAACTTTTGCCACCGTTTGGCATCTTCGACCTTGTTCATCACTTCTTGCTTGCGGAACTCAGCTTTCTCTGGAGACTCGACGGATCTCAGTTCATCGATTGCTCGGAGGAGTCCGCATATCTCCTCGACGAGGTTCTTTGCGGACTCCAAGGTCATCGGATCTCGAGCTAGATGAGTCTCAAGGGACCGCGCTTTCTGCCTGAGCAATGAGATGAGGTCATTTACTTTGGCAACATCCTCCTCCGTGAGCTTCTCCTTCGTCGTGAGATTGTAGACGACCTCTCTGAGATCGATCTCCGAATCGCCGAGGAGCTCATGCTCAGGGATGAGCATTCCCACCCAGTAGACGAGGGAGTGTATGCGGGCGATCATCTTCGCTCTCTCTTCGGGCGTCAGCAGTTTCCTCGCATCAACTTCTACGTCTGGAGAATAGCCTGCCGGCAACACCTCGCCCATGATCTCAGCCCGGAATCGACTTCTTTCCTTTGATGGTTTTCCAAGGAACAAGTGGGCCGAGAAAGAATGGCGGAAGGTTCCCGGCATTCAACACTCGGCAATCTGCTTGAAAGCCTGATCGGAGACTCCCAACGAATACTCGATGTCCTCCTTCGAGTGGACGAGCGAAGTGAAGAAATGCTCATCAGCGTGCGGGACGCCGAAGAACACGCCCTTGCCGAGGGAGTACATGAACCAGTGCTTCCACTTCTGTCCGTCCACATCGAGCGCATCCCGCCAAGCTTTGACCTCTCTGTCGGTGAAGTACAGTTGGCCCAATGAACCGATGGACTCGACCCATACGTCGACTCCTCTGTCTTCCGCGACGTCCCTGAGGCCGTGGAAGAGCGATTCGCCGATTCTGTCTATCTTCGAGTAAGTCCCTGGCCTGGAGAGGATTCTGAGAGTGGCGAGCCCGGCAGCGACGGACACGGGATGCGCATTGTAAGTCCCACCGTGGTACACATTCCCGCCGCTCTTCGGTTCGATCACCTGCATGATCTCCTTCTTTCCACCAAACCCTGCGAGCTGGTAACCCCCGCCGGCAACCTTGGCGATCGAAGTCAGGTCTGGCTTCACGTCAAACTTCTCCTGGGCTCCTCCGAATGCGACCCTGAAGCCCGTCAAGACCTCGTCGAAGATCAGCAGGATTCCGAGGTCCTTCGTCAGCTTCCGGAGCTTCTTGAGATAGTTGTCCCTGGGGACGAAACAGCCTCCGCCTGCCTGAACGGGTTCGGCAATGACTGCCGCGAGATCATCGGCGTTCTTCGTGATCACTTCCTCAGTTGCCTCCCAGTCGTTGAACGGATAGATGGCAATAAGGTCCGAGATGCATTTTGGAATGCCCTTCCCGAAAGGAACGGCTGGCTGGCGGGTCTTCTCCTTCAGTCTGTTGCCCGGAATATCCACGCTCTGAAGCGCGTAGTCATGGCCGCCATGATATGATCCCTCAGCCTTTGCGATCTTCTCCCTGCCCGTGTAGCCCCTCGCGACTCTGAGAGGGTGCATAGTCGCCTCTGTGCCCGAGTTGGCGAACCTGAACATCTCGATTGACGGCATCGCCTTCTGAACCATCTTGACATACTCTATCGCCGCCTCATGCGACGCACCGTACATCGAGCCCATGTCGATCTGAGCCTTCGCAGCCTTCATCACCTCAGGGTGGTTATGGCCAAGGATCATCGGACCGTAGCCCAGCGCATAGTCGATGATCTTGTTGCCATCGAGATCCCATATGTACGGGCCCTTGGCCTTCTTGACGCAGAACGGATACGGCTCGAAGAACCGCACGTTGCTTTCCACTCCCGCTGGCAGAACCTTCTTGGCCCTCTCGAAATGCCCTCTGGATCTCCTCGTTCTCGCGACATACTCCTTCTCGTAGCTTGCAGTTCCCATGTGAAACTACCTCGCATGTACTAGAAGGACCACTTAGCAAGCCCAGCACCACTCGGCAGTATCAAAGAACGTTGACCCACACAGATAATGCCACAGCCTCGTGCAGTCCTCTAAGTTCATCCCGCAATCGCGCGTGAGGTAGAAAAGCGTTGTGAGTCAGACTTAAAGCTCGGCTGGTCAGCGCAGAACCTTATTCGTGAGGGCATATCTGCATTAGTCAGTTCGATATCTGAGCCACAAAATTGATATCGCAGCGAGACGCGTTGGTCATCTTCAGTGCACTCCGTGGACGCTAGAGGACATTGTGAATAGGATGAACAGCAGATCGCTCATGGCTCTGGTCATACTATGTGCGACGATTGTTGGCGCACTCGTTGCGAGGCTGGTCTATCCGGAGCTATTGCCCGTTCTTGACGCACTCACAATCATATTCTATCTTATCATTGCAGTCACCGTAATTGCAGTGCTGCGCAACTTTGTCGGCCTAATCACCTATGGTGTGTTCGGGCCAGCCATCATCAGCATTGGGTTGAACAGGATTGGAAGCCTGGTCTGGGGGTTGATCGCGGTCTTCGCAGTGCTCGCAGTCGGGATTCTCATGCGGCTGGCGCTGGAACCGCTGAAACTGCAGATGACACACAGGCTCGCTCTGGTGGTCATTGCCATCGCATTCACGATGGGAGCGATAACTCTGGTTGGAGCTGGGATAGGGAACGCTGCGTTCTCGTACGTTGATTTCCTGCCCATACTCATAACCTCTTGGATCGCTGAGAGGTTCATCAAGGATCGGCTTGAGAGCGGCTCCACGATGTGTTACAAGAGGCTAACATATACCATGATTGCTGTGCTCGCGAGCTACCTGCTGATCAGCGAGAGAGCGATCGTTGATGCATTCATCTATGCTCCGGAAATGTGGATTCTGCCCGTCGCAATCAACATGCTCGTCGGCTCCTCAGTTCACCTTCGGCTGACCGAGAGGTTCAGATTCAAACGTCTCAAGGAAGGGGGGAACCCAGGCGGAGGAGGTTTCTCGAGAATCCTGACCATCAACGTGCGCAACAGGGACTTCGTTGAGAAGTACAACCCGCGCGAAACACATCCGAACATAACGAAGCTTTCAGTCAAGGCGGCTCTCAAAGAGGCAAATGTCCCCGTGCCAGAAACGATAGCTACTCTTGAGAGCTTCCGAGATCTGGACAGGCTCGAGGAGATTCTCTCCAAGACGCCCAAGAATAAGGGATTCGTCGTGAAGCCTAACAGTGGATTCGGCGGCCGAGGGATACTAGTCATCAAGGGAAGAGACAACGGGTTCGTGAGGAGATCCGATGGCAGGAGCATGGACCTCGATGGGCTGAGGAGGCACATCGAAGCGACAATCGACGGTGAATTCTCAGGCAGATGGTTGCCAGACAAGGCGTTCCTCGAGGAGATGGTAGAGCCCTCTCATGAAATGGCGATGCTGTGTCACTCAGGGCTCCCAGACATACGAGTGATTGTCTTCCGCGGCGTGCCCGTGATGGCGATGGCGAGACTTCCGACGAAACGCTCGGGAGGAAAAGCAAACCTTGCCCAGGGTGCCCTGGGAGCGGGCGTCGACATCGCTTCCGGGGAGATCAGAACGGCGGTTGTCGCTCACGATAGGAAGCCAATAACCAACCATCCTGACACCGGTCTGAATCTGATTGGCCGGAGAATCCCGTTCTGGAACGACATACTTGAGATGTCTGTGAAGGCGCAGAAAGCAATTGGCATCGGGTACGCTGGAATCGACATAGTCATCGATGAGAATAGAGGGCCCATGGTGATGGAGGGCAACAAGCGCCCAGGCCTTGAGATACAGAACGCCAACCATGAGCCGTTGCTCAAGCGCCTTAGAGCCGTGGAGCGCTTGCTGGGCGGAAGAAAGGAGATTACGGTCAGAGAAGGCCTTCAGATCATGAAGAGCCTGAATGAGGCTGACTGGAAGCTGCCAAGAATGAAGGAGAAGCATAAGGGAGGCATTGCCACATGACCTTCAGAGGACCGATGTTGTCAACCATAGTGGCAATGCTGGTTGTGGTCTCCGCGCTCGCAGTCTCTTATGATGCGCGTGGGCAGCAGGTCGCTCTCCCACCCCCTGCTCCCCCTTTGACGCTCCTCGATCCGGTCATAAACGAAATCACATACCACGTCGAAATCGTGAATTCGGGCAGCTCTCCGGTTGCGTTTAGAGCGGACTTCGCAATGCCACGCATGTGGTCGTCTGATACCTATCTTGAGATGATAGGCGTTGAGACCACTTCTGGTGACATGATCTCCTACGCCAACAGAAGCAACAGCTATGCATACTTTCTGGATTCACTGGAGTCACAAAGGTCGTTGGAGGTGAACATAACGTTCCTGACCCTCAAGTACGATCTGAGTGTATACACCCACAACGTCGTGAGGAACTTCAGTTACCCGAACGAGATAGCGATCTACACCCAGCCCGAAACGTATATTGAGTCCAACGACTCGACTATCGAAAACGTTGCGGCCGCCGCAGTGGGAAGCAGCATAAACCCGTTCAGGGTCGCCGAGAAGATCTATAGCTTCACGATATCCCACCTGAGATACGTCTCTCAGACGGAGATCAGGGGTGCTCTCTGGGCGTTCGAGAACAGTGAGGGTGACTGCACCGAGTACAGCACTCTGTTCGTGGCATTGATGAGGGCCATGGGGATACCCGCACGGACTGTCACAGGGCACATGTCGACTGTGCTCTCTCTGGGCGGTGTCGCCAATGCTACCCAATACTGGACCGATTCGCCTCACATGTGGGCGGAATTCTACGTCGAGGGCTATGGCTGGGTGCCTGTTGATGCGGCATCTGGAGAGAACGATCCGTTGAACCACTTCGCATTGTCCGACTCGCGATACCTGCCGATTCTCAAGGGCCAGGCAATGGAGACACCATACCGCTCTCTGTTCACCATCCAGTCGGAACAAACGGGCTCCTTGGAGTTCAATGCCACGCTATCTGTGACACCGCAGTCCTCATTGTCATTCCAGAACCAGGCAATCGTCGGATTCGACATAGCGAACAATCTGATCAATGACATGCGGGAAGCGGCTGAAAGCGCCTACAACTATGAGTTCAACGTGACAAGCGCATACCAGCTGATCAAAGAAGCATATGATGCCCTGCACAACGCCTCTGAGATGGCAGATCTCGGAGATCCCGGGGCCATGGCCAGCCATGCCTCCCTCGCAGAGGACGAGGCCAGCCAAGCGGTCGACATGATTCATGCGTCAGTAATGGACAATGCGCATTCTTCGGTTGAGAAGGCCTGGCATGAGATGAGAACCCTCGGAGCTTTGAGTGGCGAGAGATATCTGAGAAAGGCAGAAGATCTGAAGCTAGATGGCGACTACTCAGGAATGGTCAAGTATGCTCACTATGCCAAAACTGCGGCGGATGACTCCCTCAGCATCTTCCTATTCGTAGCTCTTGTTGCCTTATCCGGGGCAACTGTTTGGGCAATAGGCAGGAACTCCCGCAAGCCAGCTGGATTGTGATAGCAGGCAACAATCGTCCCTGACCTGAGCTCGATGACGTGGCCCACGTTCACGGACTCTATCTCTGTGGCTCGACTATGACCTTGATCGACTCGCCTGCTTTCTCCACGAGCTCGAATCCTTTGCCCGTCTCAGCCAGCCCTAACCTGTGCGTGATCATGTCTGCCACCACCACTCGCTTCGTCCGAATAAGCTCGATTGCCTCCTTGATATCTCTTGGGCTGCCCGCATAGGTGCTCGTGATCGTCACCTCGTCCTTCCATAGATCTCCGAAGGGAACCGGAATCTCCATGCCTGGCATCGGCGGAGCGAACATTAGAATAGTGCCTCCCCTGTCAACGCACTTGAAGGACTGCAAAATCCCCTGCGTCGCGCCCGTGCAGACAATCACCAGATCTGCGAGCCTTTCATCATTGACTTCTCTCAGCAGAGCGGGTACGTCCTTAGTCGCTTCGAAGACATGATCCGCCCCGAACCTCTTTGCTGCATCTAAGCGGTACTTTGACACATCCGTCGCGACTATCTTCGTCGCCCTGTATGCCTTCGCGAGCTTGATGTTGAGCAGCCCCGCGATGCCGCTGCCCAGCACGAGCACTGTGCCCTCGGGCCTGAACTCGACCGCCCTGAGGCCTCGGACAACACAAGCAAGAGGTTCGATGAACGCGCCGTCCTCGTATGTCAGCTCCTTCGGAAGGACGTATGTCCCCAGCTCCACGTTTATCTCAGGCACACGAATGAATTCAGAGAAGCCTCCTGGATAGAAGTTCGTCGTCCTCAGAGTGTCGCAGGTCGATTCGTGTCCGGCAAGACAGTACCTGCACTTCATGCATGGAACGTGATGCGAGACGAACACCCTCTGGCCGACCTTGTACGTCTTCACTCTCTTGCCAGCCTCGACGATGTCGCCCGCGATCTCATGACCGAGAACGAGCGGAGCCTTTTTGATCCTGTACCACTCCATGACATCGCTGCCGCAAATTCCGCTCGCGATAACCTTGACGAGCAGCTCTCCAGAGCCTATCTCAGGCTTCGGCATCTCCTGGAGCCGGACATCTCTGTTGTTGTAGTACATCGCCACGCGCATCTGTTCGCACCTTTTCTCTGACAGCGATCGAAGGATTTCACTTCGCCTTGGAGAGCTTCTTGAAGAGATCGTAGGCTTCCTTCGCTGTCGCGTCCTCGTGCACGATCTTTCTGACGGCTTTGATCATGGGTATGGGATGGTCCGATTGCCAAATGTTCCTTCCCATATCGACGCCGGCCGCACCGTACTTGATGGAATCATATGTGAGCCCGAGGGCCTCCTTCTCCGGAAGCTTCGGGCCACCAGCGACGACGATTGGGACCGGGCAGCTCTCCACGACCTTTTCGAAGTCGTCGCAGTAGTATGTCTTCACGATGTGCGCTCCGATCTCCGCAGCGATTCTGCAGGACAGCGAGAGGTATCGAGCATCTCTCTTTCCGAGTTCCTTGCCCACAGCGGTCACTGCCAGCACTGGCATGCCGTGCTTCTGCCCTTCGTTCACGAGCTCGGACAGTGCTAGCAAGGTCTGTCTCTCATGCTTGGTCCCCACGAAGATGGAAAGCGCGACCCCAGAGGCGTTGAGCCTGAGCGCGTCCTCCACACTCGTGATTATGCCCTCGTTCGACAAGTCCTCGCCAACAATGCTCGTACCACCTGAGACCCTGAGCACGATCGAGTTGCACACCGAAGGGTCGATGGAAGATCTGAGAACGCCCCTCGTGAGCATGATCGAGTCTGCGTACGGAGCCAAAGGCATGATGGTCTTCCTCGGGACCTCGAGCCTGCTCGTCGGTCCCAGGAAATAGCCATGGTCCACAGCGAGCATCACAGAACGCCCTGTCTCGGGCACTATGATGCGAGACAACCTGTTCTTCATCCCCCAATCCATCAAGGACACCTCCCAGGACCTTCCTGGTCCCTGGGATTCATTGATTGAAAAGGGAGAACGACATTAATAATGTTCTCCAGGAAGGTAGGCCTCCAACATGGACGACGACCGCTCATTTCTTGTCGGATTTCTTTCTGCCGATCAAGAACTCCCAGTCGAATATCTGCTCGATCTGTTCGGGCGTGAGTATGCCCTTCTCGACGACGAGGTCCCTGACGGACATGTTCCTCCTCAACGCTTCCTTCGCGATCTCCGCCGATTTCATGTAGCCGATGTGGGGATCGAGGAAAGTCGCTATTGACGGATTCTTCTCCAAGTAGCTCCTGCACTTGGCCTCGTCCGCCTCAATCCCGCTTACGCACTTCTCTATGAACACCGGGAGGTAGTTGTTCAACAGCACCATCGACTCGAGGATGTTGTGTATCATGACTGGGTTCATCACGTTGAGTTCCATCTGTCCGGCCTGGACCGACAGCGATACTGCGAGATCGTTGCCCACAATCTGGAAGCATATCATGTCCATGCACTCCGCCATGACTGGGTTCACTTTCCCAGGCATGATCGACGATCCCGGCTGAGTCGCTGGGAGACGTATCTCAGCCCAGCCCGTAGTTGGGCCTGAGTTCATCAGGCGAAGGTCGTTGGA